>CALGUM010000028.1 GCA_937902295.1 uncultured Candidatus Saccharibacteria bacterium
TTCATGTGTAGTACTCCTTAGAATGGAATCTCGCTCAGATCGATAGGCTTGTCATCGATATCTTCTGGAGCGACATCTTTAGTTTGCTTGCTTGATGATGAAGGTGCCGAGTTGTTTGATGATGCATTGTTGTTATCACCACCATTTGGACCATCGAGAAAGGTCACGTCATTGGCGATTACTTCAACTTTGCTTCGCTTTTGACCATCTTGTTCCCATGAACGAAAACTCAGACGACCCTGTACGAGGCAACGACGACCTTTTGAAAGGTACTGGTTGACGAGTTCGCCGGTTTTTTCCCATGCGGTGATGTCGAAAAAGTCAGCTGAATCATCACTTGTCGGGCGGTCGACCGCGAGACTAAAACTTGTGACGTTTTTGCCGCTTGGTGTGGTGCGCATCTCTGGATCACGCGTCAGGCGTCCCATCAATATTACTTGATTGATTGCTCGTGCCATATATAAACTCCCTTATTCCCCTAATGCTCAATTATTTTTCTTCTGCGTCTGCAGTTTCGGCGTTCTTGGCAGCTTCTTCGAGAAGTGCACGGCCTTTTTCGTCGACTTTCACGAGAAGGTAACGAAGCACTTCCTCTGTGATGTTGAGCGTGTTGCTAATTTTTAGCGGTGCATCGGCTGGTAACTTGACGTCCATATAGACATAGATAGCAAAATCTTCACGGTTGATGCTATACGCAAGTCGCTTTTTGCCCCAATTATCTTCGCGGATAATTTCTCCACCCGCACTCTTGATGATATCGCGCACATTTGTAAGTGGCTTTTCGATATCAGCTTCGAGATCCGGATGAATGAGTACGGTTAATTCGTATTCTTTCATAGATGAATCCTCCTTGGAATCCTTTATGGATGCTTATGTCTTGGCATAAGCTGAGTTAATAACTCCTTTATTATACCAGAACTACCTAGTTAAATCTAGTGGTCTACTGCCTGTATACCTCTGGGCATCAGCCAGCCACCCGTACGAGCGGGTTTCGGATTTGCAAATCGGAACTTGAGTAATTGTTATTCGTACCGAAAAAAGTTACTCTAACATATATAACCTCTGGACCTCCGGGGAAGCTGCAGGAGGCCAGTGCTTCATGCCACGTATTCAAGGCGAATGATCGGGCACAGCCATTAGAGGTATAATCTGCTCTATTGCGTGCAGGAGTTGTGCCGTCAGCAGCAAAATAGGAAATGCTCACATGAAACCCGCCACTTGCCTCAAAATGAGCTGATGATTGGGTAGCATACATGTCTCCTCCCACATAAATTGTAGTGGGGCTATCTACACGAATAAGCGGCGAGCGTGCCGTAGCACCAACGGCGCTACCTGGGGTGATGGTATTGCCATTAACACTCGCCAGCCCATCGAGTGTCCACTGAGACGCATTAGGAGCTAAGTTACTGCCCCGAGGCGCCGGAGGAACCTCTCCCCCTGCAGCACTCCCGACAGCGATTCCGCTACATAGTCCGTCTCGCACCCCAGGCGTCCTCGAATCCCATGACTTTCGCACCGCGCCATTATCTTGATATAAATTCACACAGAAACTCTCGCCACCCGTAGCTGTAGCTTGCAAGATATTACCGGCACTAGGGCGAAAATCCGCCGGAACTGCATTCGGGTAGCTCCCATCTTGTGCCTTGATGGCTTCGAACTGATTTGCCACATTACGAAGATCCGACGCGATCGAGGCATTGCGCGCACGTTGCTGAATGCCGTTGTACGCTACGATTGTAATTGCCGCTAAAATGCCGATCACTACAATCACGATCAGAAGTTCAACAATTGTAAACCCTTTTTGTGTCTGTCTGCTGCCCACCATATCGCTTTAGAATAGCAAACTTACCTACACCAAAACACTATCCGTGTGTCGCGCCTTCGAGATCATCCAGGCTCGATATCAGAACTTCTCGAGGACGAGCGCCATCTGCCGGTC
>CALGUM010000029.1 GCA_937902295.1 uncultured Candidatus Saccharibacteria bacterium
CGCTTGCCCTGTTCGTCTGCATACAGTGCGTACAACGATGACACCGTAGTTTTGCCACTACCACCTTTTCCAACAAATGCTATTCTCATGCAAACTATCGTAACGCATTGGTATAGTTTTTTGCAAAAATGCTGCAATTATGTACCTAAATGCAACACTGTCGCAAATTTATGTTACACTACACTATATGAATCAAGAATTTGAGGCTATACTCAAACAAGCAGGGCAGAGTATCACGCGGCCACGTAGAGCAATTTTTGCCGCACTTGCAGAAGCTGACACCCCGCTTAAAAATGGAGAAATTGCTGCGCGTGTGCCCCTCATAGATCGTGCAAGTGTCTACCGTACGCTCGAGCTCTTTTCCACGCTTGGCATCACTACCACCACTATTCGCGGCTGGACACCCTTTACAGAACTATCCGAACCGTTCAAGCCACATCACCACCATATGATCTGCGAGCGCTGCGGTCACGCCGAAGAAATTGCCAGTGACACACTCGAAGACGTACTCACACTAATCGCCAATCGGCACACATTCGCTCTCAAAAGCCATACTGTTGAACTAGCAGGCATCTGTAAAGCCTGTCAACAAACTACCGGTAGTAGTTGATACCTCCCGCACCCTCTAGCGTCACCGCATGACACTACAGGGTAAGGGAGGCGGAAGGAAAGCCGTCTCCACTCACCGTCCTAGATGAGCGCCGTTACGACGACAGCGACAACCATGAAGGTAATGATACTGTAGGCGACTGCACGCGTTAACCATGGGTCGTTATCGTCGTAAAAATCCTCCAGAGCTTGCCCACCCTCCCATATCTTACGGGGGAGCTGCGACAGAATCCTGAGGCGTCCCGGAAGCACATCGAGAAGCCAGATATTACTATCGTCAAAAGGCTCACGTTCGAATAAACGCTGATCGTGCGACTCTGCCTCCAGACGCTTCATGGCAGCTTCGACACTGCGATCAAACCGCGTATCGACATCTCCTGGTAGTGGTGAAGTCATATCCTTTCCTTCCGCCGACTCGCTCTTAGAACGAGTATTTGTTGGGGTACGAGCAAACCTGAGGGGGCCGCTAGTGAGCATACAATATCATGTTATTGAATTTTGGGCAATATTTTTCCAAATAAAAAAGCGCCAGGTAAGGGTGGGCATCACCTGGCGCCATTTTACCCTTCAACCCACCCGGGCTCCCTCTGCTAGAGAAGCGTCTGACACCAACTCCACGTGGTGCGCGCCTGACCAAAGGTCAATACGTGAGTACTTCTAGCAAAAGAGGTCCGCCTTGAAAAAGGGCAGTTAAAGGGGTTAGTATGCGTGCAATGCTTTTTGGGTTCAATAAGTGGAGGGTAGATTACTCAGAGAACACATTGCACACAACCTAACATAAGTTAGAATAGGGGGTATAAGGTTCTTTTGAATGACCAGATCGATCAATCAATCGTTATTCAATATAGCATTTATATTTCATAATGTCAACACTATTTACCTACAAATCATGAAGATCAACAAAATATCTCCAGATGAAAACGATTTTACAAAGGTTCTCCAATCTGTTACGCCGAAACCACAAGCTTTATACTACCTGGGAACATTACCGCACAAACGTCAACCTACCGTTACCATCGTTGGTACTCGCAAGCCCAGTACATACGGCCAAGAGGTAACTCATAAACTCGCTTATGAACTTGCCCGACGCGGCATTGTAATAGTAAGTGGTCTTGCCCTAGGGGTAGATGGCATCGCGCATCGCGCTGCACTGGAGGCAGGCGGCATTACCATTGCCGTACAAGCAAATGGCCTCGAGACGCTCACCCCGCACAGCCATCGTCAACTCGGTATAGATATACTTGCCGCTGGCGGAGCGATAGTAAGTGAGTATCCGCCCGATACGCCGCCGGCAAAATTTCGTTTCCTCGAAAGAAACCGCCTCGTGAGCGGGCTAAGTGATGCAGTGCTTATTACCGAGGCGGCGGCGCGCAGCGGCACCTTGTCCACTGCGACCCATGCACTCGAACAGGGCAGGGAGGTGTTTGTAGTGCCAGGCAACATCACAAGCCCACTTAGCGCTGGCTGTAACCAGCTAATCCGACAGGGCGCAACGCCCATCACGCGCGTCGAAGATGTTCTGGAAATTATTACACCAGCTATCCTCGAAACCCAAACACGCATGCCACTTGGAGACAATACAGCGCAGGTCGCAATCCTTACACTTCTGCAATCTGGTATGCGCGACGGCGAAGAGATTCAGCGGGTAAGTGGACTAGATAGCGCTACGTTTTCTAGCGAGCTTACGATGCTCGAAATCAATGGGACGATACGAGCTCTCGGCATGAATCAGTGGACAATTCGTTGATTTGCCCTTTAGAATAAATTGACTTATTCACACATAAGTGGTATTATGTGGCTATGGGGAACCTAGTGAAAGCGACGCCAGGAATGGCGCTTGTACTGGCCACTATGCTCGGAGGTTGCATCTCAGAAGACGCAGATCCGTTCAATACCAAGCCAAG
>CALGUM010000030.1 GCA_937902295.1 uncultured Candidatus Saccharibacteria bacterium
GCGGGGCAGAGTCTGTACACCTGCTCGATTGGCCGACGAATTATTCGGTTGACCAGCAGATACTCGAGGAAATGAACACTGTGCGCGACTATGTAAACCAAGCACTTAGTAGCCGCGCAAAAGAGCGTATCAAAATCCGGCAGCCCCTGGCAAGTGTCACGGTACCGACGCTCGGCAGTGTCGTTAATTTCGAGGACATTCTCACAGAAGAGCTCAATGTCAAAAAAGTTGTTCAGGGCGACGAACTCGTGCTCGACTTCGATATAACTCCGGAACTAAAGCGCGAAGGACTCATGCGAGAGGTTGTGCGCCACGTGCAAGCAGCTCGAAAAAATGCTGGTCTCAATGTTGATGATCGCATTACCCTTAGTCTTACAACAAGCGACAATGAGTTGCAGGCTGCGATAGATGAACACGCACAGACTATAGCTACCGAGACGCTTGCACATGAGCTGACTTATGAGGTGTATGACTACACGAATGACGTGAAGGTTGAAGGCGTAGAACTTGTAGTATCTCTCGCTAAATATAACGAAGGCTAGGCTATATACACTAGCACTACGACAAGCGTATACTAAGTATATGAGTACGTTATACGATCTAGAATTTAAAGACACCGAAGGTAACAATATCTCGCTGTCGGAGTACAAAGGCAAAGTGTTGCTGCTAGTAAACACTGCTACCAAATGTGGCCTTGCTGGGCAGTTCAAGGAGCTCGAAGCGCTGCATCAAGAGCTAGGCGATAAAGGTTTGGTTGTCATCGGATTCCCATGCGATCAGTTCATGGGGCAGGAGCCAGAGTCAAACGACACTATGGTGCAAATGTGCAAAAAGCACTTTGGGGTGACGTTTTTGCTCAGCGAAAAGATCGATGTCAATGGCAAGTCCACGCATCCGGTATTTGAGTATCTCAAGCACGAAACCAAATCGTCACTTGGCAGTGCCATCAAATGGAACTTCACTAAGTTCCTGGTATCTCGTGATGGTCACACAGTGGAGCGGTTTGCACCTACTGTACAGCCAGAGGCTATGCGCGAGCGCATCGTAGAAGTACTCGGATAGATTAGCAGTTAGGCGAGGGGAGTGATCATATCGGGTGAGTTTGCTTTTGTCGAATTTACTTCGTCGCTTACTCGAGCAATTGTGAGTACATCGTCTGTATACGACTTCATCATGCCATAGAGTGTCACCATATCACTGATGGCAGGGTCGAGCCAGGTTGCTTCGTCGTCTGGGTGTAAGATGATAGGTCGCGTCAGTCTGCTATGCGCCGAGCTTGAGTGAGAATCCACTGTGACGATAGCATAGGTACCTCGTTCTTCGCCGTCGGGATCGGTCCATGAGCTATAAATTCCGGCCAGCGCGTAGAGCGAATGGTCGCGTTGTGTCACAAAATACGGTATCTTCTGACCTTCGCTAAAACGCCATTCGTACCAGCCATTCGCTGGCACCAGGCAGCGCTGGGTGCGGATTGCTTTTGCCAGGCTTGGTTTTTTGAACACGACTTCTGAGCGCACTGCAAATGTCTTGTAGCGAAATACCGAGCTGGCGTCTTTTGCATTTTGCGGAATGATACCCCACTGTTTGTGTTCGATATGTCGCGTGCCATCTCGTAGCACCACTACAGGTGCGCTAGAGGTAGGACTGATGTTGTACTGGCGCTTGGTGCCACTTGGAACGCCATCGGCAACTTCGAAGCGTTTACTAAGGTTTTCTATTTCGAAGAGTGCGTAGCGTGTTGTCATGTGTCTAGTATAGCCTATAGTGAGTTTTTTTGCTCCTCTCGGCTCTAGCTTGGCTTAGAGATTCAGGTCTCGTACGAGCGTGCACCTCGAGTAAATGTCTCAAAACTATGCACTAGACAGAGCCACTATATATATGGTATTGTTAAGTCAAATTTATTTTTCGTTTTGCGTGTGGGCGGAGCGGAGCAACCAAGGAGATATCATGGGATTGCGAGTCCAGAAATCCAAGTTTACCAGTAAACACCTACTAACTTTAGTTGCTGCCTTCGCGCTGATGATTCAGCCGATGTACGGTGCGGTGCAATCACGTGCAACTAGCGCACAAAACACCTCGCCTGGTGACACGGAGGTTATTGCCGCTAGCGATGCTCAAGCAGAAGTTGCTAATGAAGGTCAGAGTGGCACAACACTGCCTACCGCGCCCGAGTCAACGACGGTTTCTGAGATATCAGAAATCAACAGTCCGCCATACTGGGTTGTGAAGTATGCAAACTTCACTCCGAAAGATGCGACTAATATTTTGTGGCAGGGTACTGATGGATCTGTGACTGCAGTACCGCACAACGATACAACTGCACTCTACCTAAACAAGACAGAAGAAGCCGACGGCGCAGTGAATGTATTCTACCTAGTCGGTGGAACTTGGTACAAAACCGAAGCCACCTACGATGCTGCAGGTAAGTTGTTTAAGGTGAATGGTGAAGTAGTCGACGGGTATGTTGATACGGTTGCTCCAGAGTTTATTAATACAGAATTCCCTGCAGAGCGAGTCGGCAGCACGTTTACAATCAGTGGTGAAGTGCGAGATAACCATGCACTTAACCGTGTGTACATTCAACTTGTGAGTCGGGAAGACAACAAACGTTACGGCGGTACTACACAAAGTCTCATCGGTCAAGACAGTAGCGGCGCTCCTTGGTCTAAGACCTATGACTTCAAAGAAATGGATCTACCTGACGGCGAGTATGCCGCACACGTGTCAGTAGTCGACAGAGCTGGCAACAGTACGCCTACGGGCTGGTCTGATAATTTTACTGTCGATGGGACAGCACCACAAATAGACTTTGAATCTGTAACTCTGGATAAGATTACGGGTGACAACCAGACGAGCGCGGCTCTCAACAAAGACGGTAAATTAGAGGTTCGATTCACTACCGACGAGGCTTTGGCGGCTACGGGCTCACAAGCATTTCTCGGACGAGAGGCTCGTGTTGGTGATGCTATGACTACTAGTCGATACGCGGTAACGCACGTAGAGGGACTTACTTATAGTATTCTCATGGACTTGAATGATCCAAAGTTGAAAGATCAAGATCAGTCAAATCTATATCTTCGCATCCGTACAGTAGACACGCTTGGTAATAATACGTGGCACTACCATACGACCCAGGAAGGTCAGCGATACCGATTGTCGGTAGACAATACTACGCCGCATGTAGAGATAGAAAGTGCAGAATTGGTATCTGAAAATACACTTACTTTCACAGGCATGGTGCAGGATGAAAACTTCAGTCACTATTACTGCTGGTTAACTCGCGTAACGGGCGGTGAAGTGGGTGATCGCGGCGAAAAATGTGTAACAACATGGGCAAGCGATCTGCAGCGTAATGGTAACCCAGCAACAAGTTTCGTGACTGGTACTAGTGATCAAGAAGTGCTTGGCCAATTTGATGTAACTGACCTAGAGGATGGTAAGTATATCATTCACGTAGGTGCAGTAGATCGACTAAAGAATACAAACACAAGTGTGAGTCATGAATTCATGATAGACCGATCGCAATTTGCACCTGACGCTCCGACTATTACGTCTGCAACCCAGACATCGGTAAGTGGTAATGCGACCTCAGGTTCAATTGTGCAGGTGTATATCAATGACCAGTCAGCACAGAGTCCTGTGATCGTAGACGAGGCTGGTACGTGGAGTGTATCAGGTTTATCATTATCTAGTGGTGATAAAGTGACAGCTATTGCAACAAATACGGCGGGTTCCAGTGAGTATAGTGAGACATTCACATTTACAGGTGGAGTTAAGCCTACCATCCCAGGACAAACTGCAGGA
>CALGUM010000031.1 GCA_937902295.1 uncultured Candidatus Saccharibacteria bacterium
CGCCAAGCGAGCTGATCGAAGTAAGTCGTATTTACGAAGGTGACTCCAGGGCGATCAATCGCTACATCAAACAGCGCACAGAGAAGGATCCGCACCAACTCGCACTTGAAAGTATCTCGGCACAGCACTAGTGCCTCGTGCGAAACGGACACGTCGCCAAGTCCATACCCAACCCCGCGGCCCCGCCTTTTACTCTTTTGAGCAAAAGGCGGGGCCTTTTCACGTTCAATAGACACGAAGCTACACCAAAGGATATCCGGGGGGTTTCTGCTATCTGTTAGTCCTGGCTAGCTCAGCGGCTGTGACGAAATCATCAATGAGCACCTGACGCATACTGCCGTTATACAGCGCTGCGGCTGGGTGATATAGGGGTATTACCAAGAATTCATGTGCCTCGTATTGCACTTTGCGAGCGTGCCCATGGTCCTTCGATATTGTGAGATCTGGTATAAAACATGCACCGCTATGCCGACCCAAGGTTATTACCACCTTGGGATTAATAATTTCAAGCTGCCGCATGAGGTACGGCCAGAATTCTTTCTTTTCCTCTGGCGTGGGATCACGATTGCCTGGTGGACGATATTTAACGATGTTGGTGATATAGATATCACGACGCTCCATGCCAGCAGCGGCGAGCATCTCATTTAAAAACCTACCGCTGGCGCCTACAAACGGCAACCCTTGCGTATCTTCGGCTTTGCCCGGCGCCTCGCCGATACACACAATATCGGCATTGGGATTGCCGTCGCCCAGTACAAGCTGGGTCGCCTGCTCCGCGAGTTCTGGGCAAATATTTTTCTCTAGAATTTCCGCTGCAAGCGACGCCAGACTCTGCTGCTTATCCATACTCCGGACGTTATTTCCGACGTCGATTTTGCTTGGTACTCTTAGTGTCTTTGCCTTGTAACTTAGACAAAATCCATCCTATGAGCAATGGAGCGATATACGCAATTACGCGCATTCCTGCTGGCGATTGTACAAATTTTCTTAGTCCTCGAAACATAGCTACCTCCTCCGACTTACTCACTCAGTGCTTTGATACTGAGGCTCAAACGCCCGCGTTCATCGATACCAGTGAGCTTCACTTTAATTGTTTCGCCTTCGGTCAATACATCGGTCACATTTTCGACACGCTCATCTGAAAGTTGCGAAATATGCACCATGCCGTCGATACCTGGCAGAATGTTTACAAATGCGCCAAAGTCTTTGATGCTCACAACTCGACCTTCGTACACGCGGCCGACCTCTGGCTCTTCGGTAAGGCTGCGAATCCAGTTGAGTGCTTTTTCGATATTGGTGGTATCGCTTGCCGCTACGGTGATGAGACCGTCTTCTTTGATATCAATATCAGCACCTGTTTCGCTGGTGATTTTGTTAATCACCTCTCCACCCTTACCGATAACCGCACCGATTTTATCTGGATTGATCTTAATCTTTTCGATACGTGGTGCATAGGGACTGAGCGTTGGCTTAGGTGCAGCAAGTGTGGTCATCATGTGGTCCAAGATAAGCTGGCGGCCTGGTCGCGACTGTTCGATCGCCTGTCGCAAAATTTCTACAGGAAGACCATGGACTTTCATATCCATCTGAATAGCCGTAATACCCTGCTCGGTACCCGTTACTTTGAAGTCCATATCGCCCGCGAAGTCCTCTGCGTCGGCGATGTCGCTGAGGACATATGGCGTCTCGCCGTCCATCATCAGACCCATCGCAATACCGGCTACTGGGCGCTTTAGCGGGACGCCTGCGTCCATGAGTGCAAGGACACTGGAACATGTCGCTGCCATTGAGGTAGAGCCATTCTGGCTCATAATTTCAGTGACACTACGAATCGTATATGGGAACTCTTCTGCACTTGGTAGTACTGGTAGAACCGCGCGCTCGGCAAGGAACCCGTGACCAATTTCCCGTCGTCCAGGGCTGCCCAGTCGTCGTACTTCACCGACGGTATAGCCCGGAGCATTGTAATGGTGCATATAACGACGCTCACCGTCATTGACTTCCATCGTATCAACCATCTGCGAGTAGCTCAGTGGTGCAAGTGTGACTACATTGAGGGCCTGCGTGACGCCGCGAGTAAACAAGCTTGACCCATGCGCTCGAGGCAAAAAGCCAACTTCACTTGAAAGTGTTCGAACCTCATCGAGGGCGCGTCCGTCTGGTCGACGACCGAGCGCGACGATGCCTTTTCGCACGTCGTTGTGCAAGGCCATTGTAAACGCTTCGTCATATTCGTCGCGTGTGGCTTTGTCGTAGGCCTCTTCGTCAAGCTCTTCCGCCATCGCAGCGTGAAAGGCCCAACGGAGTTCGTTGACCATTTCGTTGCGCTCTGGGTACGGCATGTGGAGCGCCTCGCCAAGTTTTCCATCGACCCACGTATCAACTCGTGTCTGAACCTCTTCGTTTGGCAGCACCAGTTCATACTCTTGGAGGGCTGGTTGAACTTTTTCTTGCAGCTCACGCTGCAACGCAATCGCTGGCTGGAACTGTTCGTATGCCCAGGCGATCGCATCGGCAATCACGTCTTCTGACACTTCGTTGGCGCCTGCCTCCACCATGGTGACACCTCGCTCTATACCCGCGACCACGAGATCGAGGTCGCTCTGTTCACGCTCTTCTGGTGTCAAGAATGCCTTAAACTCACCGTTAATTCGACCGACTCGAAGCCCTGCGACCGGGCCATCAAATGGTGTGCCGGTAAGACTCAGTGCACTACTCGCCGCAATCATAGCGATCATATCTGGACGGAAACTTGGATCCATCGAAAGTACGCCAGCCACGACTTGCACTTCTTGGCGATAGCCTTTTGGAAAGAGTGGACGAATCGGGCGATCGATGAGACGACCGATCAAAATTGCTTCGTCACTCGGACGACCCTCTCGCTTGATAAATCGACTGCCACTAATTTTTCCCGCAGCATAGAACTTCTCTTCGTAGTCCACGCTCAGCGGAAAATAATCGAGTGCGATCGGTCGTGAACCAACCTGTGCCGTACCAAGTACGACAGTGTCACCGTAGCGAACAATCACGCTCGCAGTAGTGCGAAACCCAACTCGATTCACTTCGAGTGTGAGTGTTTTTCCCGCCAGCTCAGTACTAACTGATAGTATTTCTTTTCCTTTTGGATTGATAGTAGCCATTACTACTCCCTTCATGTGATGCGGAGAGTAACAGGGGTAAAAGCTCATGGGTATAAACTATTATCTCTATCACTATCCGCGTAATTTTTACACTTACCATTATACCACTCTCTGCGCCGACGCACCGTATTTGCGACACAAGCAGAACCCTCTGCGTGCACCTTCTATTCACATCTGCTCGGTCTAATGTGAAATATCACGCACGTGGAATGTAATGGTTGCGACAATCATAGTCGCCAGACTCACACCCAAAAATATGACAATATGCGACAGAGCCACGCCGTACTGCGCCACAGTAACCGCAGCAACGTATTCAAGCAATGAATATGGGCGGTATCCTACGATAATCGGGAGTACTGGACTGAAGATCGTCACACTATGACTAAAGATTGTTACCGCACATCCTGCGAGTACCGCGAGTATTCCCTGTCCTGTCGCAATTCCGATAGCGAATGTTATGGTCGCAATCGTACACGCATAGAGCCACAGCATACCTACAAGTGACATGAGCGTAGAAAACGCAATGGTCGTATCACCCTCTATAAACGGTAGTGTGGCATACAATCCTAACGTAATACATACCATGCATATGGCGAGCATGACTACGAGTGCGGACCAGTATCGCATTACTAATCCTACGCGGCTCACCGGCTGCGCGAGAAGAGTACGAAATTCACCACGACGCTCCGCTGCGACACTCATGCTCCTGCCGTACGCTACTGCTACAATACCAAGCACCAAAGGCAAGTGAATCGTAAAGAGTTGAGAGGCAATAAATGTGGGAAATTCTCGTAGATATGACAATTCCCCCAGAAAACTTTCGAACAACACCGGCATATTTTCAATAATAGGGTTTGAAGGACGGAGTTCAGACAATATCGGATATAACCCTGCGATGAACATAGAAAACAGCATCAGTCCAATCGAGGTTATACCAATGAGCCAGCGACGCCCATAGACTGCTTGGAGCACTACACTATTCACCGTCAGACTCCTCTGGTGTCACATACAAATGGCGAAATTCATCATTGAGTGAGCGTGGCTCAATAGCAATGTCTTCTATACCCTTCAACTCTGAAATCCACTGTAGCAATTGCTGCGTGTCACCAGTGTAACTGAATTTAATTTTTCTCTGACTCCCGGTGCGGATCTTTGCAGCATGGAGTGGAAGTTTGATGTCTGCATCGCTGTAGAGCGTTACATTTTTCCCCTTATACTCTGTGATTTGTTGCTGCGATAAATCATGTACTACTGCGCCGTCCTTGAGCATGATAATGCGCGAACATGATCGTGCGACCTCGTCGGGATACTGCGACGATACTACTACCGTCGCCCCTCGCAGTGATGCGTCGCGCATTGTGTCGAGCAGTACCTCACGAGATAACGGATCGAGCTCTCGCATCGGCTCATCGAGCACAATAAGCTTTGGCAAACCCAAAAAAGCCGATATGAGCACGATTTTTTGTCGGTTACTCGACGATAGGGTGCCGATTTTTGATTCTAATTGTGGTCGGAACGCGCGTACCAGCTGATCATACTGCTTGGCGGGGGCGGCGCGGTGCGCCATCACAGCCCGCAAGTACCGCTCCCCTGTCATTATATGCGGCAGCGTGGTATCGAAGGCCGCATACGCAATATCGCGGTGCACGCGATGCGCAGTGAGTGATGTCACCTTGTGTCCAAATAATTCAATTGTCCCCTTTGAGGGCCGCGAGAACCCCATGATCATAGACATAAGCGTCGTCTTACCAGACTCATAATCACCGACAAGCCCCACTACCTCACCAGGTGCAATAGAAAACGTCACCTCGTCAACAGCGCGTAGCCGTCGATATCGTTTCGTTACACGATCAAAAATAGCGATCGGCTGGTCCTGCTGTTTCATGTGACTAGTATAGCATGAGCATTATTACTATTGCCGCAACAAAAAACACCTCCGCAATACGGAGGTGTAATTCTGTTTCACGTAGCTGCTACTTGCGCAGTCCTAGTGTCGAAAGAGTTGCCTTGTAGGCATCGAAGTCTGTACGCTCGAGGTATTTGAGGAGGCGCTTTCGCTTACCTACCATCTGAACCAAGCCGCGACGAGCCATAAAGTCATGTTTATTGGCTTTAAGATGCTCTGTAACTTCTTTGATACGAGCCGTCAAGACTGATACCTGCGCCTGTGGGCTACCGACATCGTTCTTGCTGACCTGAGTCAAAGCAATCGCTTTCTGCTTGTCTTCTTTAGTTATCATCTAGAGTATTGTAACAGAAAAACAGCTGACGTGCAATTATCTATAGCTGCTCGCGGATATACTGTGCCGTCCTGTGCAGTGTCTCGATGTCGCCAGGCAATAAGTCACATTCTGAAGAAACAAGGTTGCGATAAGCCATTTCAAGAGCCCTATCTTCTTTCGGCATGTCAGTCAGGATTATGTCTATGTCATCAACCGAGAAATCATGCAGGCCAGTATCAATACGATGCCATGCCCCGTTTTGAAGTTCTGAATACTCAAAAGACAACCCCCCTTCTAGCTGCTCCTCCGCGCCGTTTCTAATCTTAACAACCATCAAGTTTTGAGCTACCTTCACTCTTTTTCCTTTTATCAATTCTGGAACTTTATACTCCCAATCCACCATAACTGCTTCGTAGGTATTTGAATCGTCTAGATCGTCGAGAGGTCGGTACTCCATAAGATACTGTGCCTCTGCCTTCAGTGGAATATCGCCTACACAAAGTAGAGCTTCTTGCATAAACATTTCTGACAATTGCACTGTAAACTGATGCGGCTGTCGCTTGCCGTCTGGACTAGACCCTCCCGCGACTAATGTCGGGGTATTGCTGCGCAATACGATCGCTTCAGCTAAATCTTGCCACGCAGACCCTAAAGTGTCCTGTGAAAGTTCAAAATTGATATGCGGCTTTCTTTCGTCCATATGTTGCTATAAAAACATAATAAATATATAAAGTCAATATACGACACTGCGCCGTTGCTGTTAGTCACGCATATCAAAATTTGTCAGCACCTGGGCATCACTCACCTGCCACTCAGCAATACTCGTGCGGCGCAGCTCAGTACAATACGCACCCGTACCAAGTGCTTTTCCAATATCCACGCCAAGACTACGAATGTACGTGCCGCTACTGACATGTGTGCGTACTTTGACCTCTGGATAACTGTACTCGATTAGATCGAGACTATGAATCGTAATCGTGCGCAGTGGGATCTCTACCTCTTTGCCGTCGCGCGCAAGTTTGTACGCCCGCACGCCGTTAATCTTGAGTGCACTAAATATCGGTGGACGCTGCTGAATATCGCCAGTGAATTGTTGCAATACCTGCTCGACTTCTTCGCGCGTCGGTTGTGCGTCAGAAATATCGCTCAACTCGCCTTCTGGGTCGCCTGTCGTGCTTGTCTGGCCAAGCCGAAACGTAGCTTCGTACTCTTTATCAAGTTTAAGGAACTCACCAGCACGCTTGGTCGCATCGCCGAGTACTATTACCAGTAGACCGGTAGCAAATGGATCGAGCGTGCCGGCGTGGCCGACTTTGAGTTGGCGCTTGGTGGGCTTCTCGCCGCGCAGTTTGTACTCGTGGCGAATCTGTCCGCGTAACTTAGCGCAGATATCAAAACTCGTCCAGCCAGACGGTTTATCGATAAGTAGTAGGCCATTGTCGGCTCGGGAGAGATCGAATTGCATTACGGACTATTATACTAGAATTTGCTTTTTGTTATATATAGTGTTTAAATAATGTTATATATGTCAGTTCACCATGACGGCCAGCCGACTTTTGACGAGCAGGAGTTTCACCGCGAAATCGACCATCCTGTCACAATCGATGACCCCTATTCGACAAACGAATATCGGTTATACCTTCTAAATCGCGCCTACGAGGGAGCGCGTCCGTTAGTGGTTTACAACGGCCTTGGTTCGACGCCTAATACACTCATCGGTCAACTGCATCTCAAATCGTACGCACAAGAGATCCCTCGGCCTATTATCGCACCAATGAACATGCAGTCATCAAACGCGGCGCAGCGGCGAAAATTTGCCGACGGCCACGCATGGGCACTGGAAAAAGTCAGCAATGAGGCTGTCGACATAACCGGCATGTCGTGGGGCGGTGTGCTGGCGTATTCAGTGGCAGAATCCATCCAAGATAAGGCAAATCATCTCACTACTACCTCATCAGTAGGTACTCGCGCTCATCTGGCACACTACGCGCTCGGTGCGATACGCCTTCTCGCTACCGAAGCGCGGCAAATCAACAAATCGCTTGGCGCGGCCATCCAAGACACACATGCGGCCGACATCAAGCACCCACACCCGCCAGCATCGATAGCACCATTTGACAAATTACAGCGCGCTCGCTTGATCGGCGGCCGTTCGTTTCAATCCTTGGCGACGACACTTCATCCAGACACCACCTGGCACGATATTATTGGAGAGCACGACGTTTTGAGCAATGTACGTGAGCATGTGGCGACGATTGAGCAACGCAATACACTTCACCCAGACTCATCATCGATTAGTGTCGTACAAAACCACGGGCATCTGTGGGCACACATGCGACCAACTCTCGCGCGATTAGTACACGAATCATTGCAGTACGACAAGCAGACGCCGCTGATATATTATCGAGCACGAAATGATCTTTCGGATATCGATCGCCTCGATCTGCCTCGTGACGAAAGTGCATAAACATGAGATACTACACGTATGAAAAAGTTCTTGTTTGCGATATTCGCTCATCCCGATGACGAGGCATTTGGACCAAGTGGAACACTCATCCTCGAAAGCCAAGCGGGCGCAGAGCTTCACCTGATCACTCTTACTAACGGTGAACATGGGCAAAATCCCGACAATATCGAAAACCTCGGTGAGGCACGACTCGAGGAGTGGTATCGGGCTGCATCACTTATTGGTGCACAGACGACACATCATCTCGGCTATGTGGACAGTCAACTTTCAAATAGCCTCTTGCCCAAGATACAGCAACGCCTGATCGATATTATTCGCGAGACAACGACAGGTACGCAAGGTAAGTATGAGATTGAGATTATGACAACCGATGACAATGGCATCACCGGACATATCGACCACACTGTCGCATCTCGTGCTGCCACCTTTGCATTTTACACCCTTAAAGGTGACGGCCATCCGCTCACACGCATCCGCTACGCCTGTATCTCGCGCGAGCAATTATCTTCGCATACTATCGACTGGATCTACATGCCAGCAGGTCGAGCGCCAGAAGAAATTGACGAAACAATTGATGCAAGACAGGTAGTCGAAACAGTTCGCGAGGTAGTGCGTTGTCATCACACTCAGCGTCACGACGGCCAGACACACCTCGACACACGAGGTGATGCGATTGCTATCAATCACTTTTTGGTACGCTCCTAACAAAAATCACCGCTGAATGTCCAGCGGTGATTTGCAGCTTATTGCTGACCAGGTATCTTAAATTCTTTTGGGTCAGCTGGCATCGCACTTTGCGCAGGTGCGTCGGGCGCTTGCGGCAATACACTCCCAAGCTGTTCTGGAGGAAGTGGTGCGTGTGGCGCTTCCACAATCGGTGGTGGCGGAGCGAGTGGCGCAGGTGCCTGAGGTTGGTTGTCCATAACTGGTGGCATGCCGCCTTGTGGCATCGGTGGAAGCGGCGGCAACTGTGAAAAATCAGGCATCGGTGGCGGTGGCGGAGCGAGTGGCGCACCAATTCCCGGCGCAATTGTTTCGTTCTGCTGCTGCGGCGCTGGTGCGGCGGGTGCATTTTCTATGATTGCAAGAGGATCAAAAGGTTTTGGATCTGGTGCGGCCTCGATTACCGCGTTCACTGCCTCGATCGCCGCCGTGGACGGTGGCTCCACATCAACACCTCGGGTACGCTTGTCGATGTCCTCTAGGGTCCCGCTCGAATCAGCTGGAGAGGCGCTCATATTGGCGAAGGGGTCAATGGAAGGTACCGTGTCATTTTGCCCTACGCTGTTGATCGGAGAGTTAAAAGTAGGCTCAGTGTCACCTACATACGCTCCGCCGTGTGGTCGAA
>CALGUM010000032.1 GCA_937902295.1 uncultured Candidatus Saccharibacteria bacterium
GACATGGTGATGAATGGTTACGAAATTGCCTCAGGTGCAGTGCGTAATCACAACCCAGAGGTCATGTATGAGGCGTTTGGCGTACTGGGGTACGACCGTACATATGTAGAAGAGAAATTTGGTGCCATGCTGACAGCATTTAAATTCGGTGCACCGCCGCATGCGGGTGCCGCGTTTGGCGTAGATAGAATTTTTATGGTGCTCGAAAATGAGCATAATATTCGCAATGTCGTCGCATTTCCAAAAAATGGTTCAGGTGTCGATGTGATGATGCAATCGCCAAGTACGGTAGATACTCAGCAGCTCGACGAACTATCACTGCATATTGCAGACCAGGAATAGGCCTCACCTCATGTATACTGGTTCATATGAAACGCATCAATAATTCTGTGATGGAGTCGAGTGATGTGGGCTGAGGTGTTCTCTCCTGTCATGAGTGACATTGCTCATGTATTGCTGATTGCGTGGGTTGCATTCGAATGGATCCTGCGACTACTTGCGCTGTTTGTGGTGCCACGCAACCGTGGTCCAAACTCCGGTGTATCGTGGCTACTATTTATTTTTCTCGTACCTGCGGTAGGTTGGATTGCGTTTTTAATATTCGGATCAAGCCGATTGCCAAAAAATCGTCGTGATGCACAAGGGTCCCTCGACGAATACGTGGCGGAGACAATGCATCGCACAAGTGGTCAGTGGAAACAATCCGCCGCGCTACTCAACGCCTTGCCCCCAGAAAAATACTCCAACAGTGTAAACTTAGGTACTGGGCTCACTCATTTACCGCTCTGCTCGGGGAATACTATTGAACCAATCACGGGGTACGACGAGAGCATCGAGCAGATTGTCAATGACATCAATCTCGCCCGACATCACGTAATGATTGAGTACTACATTATTGCACTCGATACCGCCACGATGCCGCTTTTTGCCGCATTAGAATCTGCAGTTGCTCGCGGAGTAAAGGTGCGTGTGTTGTATGATGCATTTGGATCGAGGAAATATCCTCATCGAAAAGAAATGATTGCCCGTATGCGCCGTGCCGGCATAGAAGCGCATGCCATGTTGCCCCTGCGACTTCCGGGAAAAAACTATACTCGTCCCGACCTGCGCAATCACCGCAAGATAGTCGTCATCGATGGAGTGGTAGGCTATACAGGTTCGCTCAATATGGTCCAACGCGATTATCATCGCAAAGATGATATTGTCTATGACGAACTAGTGGTGCGTGTTGAAGGGCCAATTGCCGCGCAGTTAGAAGTAGTGTTTTTGAATGATTGGCTCGCCGAAACTGGAGAATTTCTTAAAGGTCTCCACAGCGATAGTGCCGCACGACTAAAACCACGCGGTAATATGACGGCACATGTGATACCAAGTGGGCCGGGGTATGAGTACGAAAACAACAAGAAGTTCTTCGCCAGTCTTTTTTATACAGCCCAGAAACAAATTACTATTGTAAACCCCTATTTCGTACCCGACGAAGCACTGATTTCTGCCCTCACGAGCGCTGCGATGCGCGGCGTCAAGGTGACGCTGCTGAATTCGGAAGCTATCGATCAAATTACGGTGGCTCATGCGCAGCGTTCATATTACGAACAAATGCTCAAGGCGGGTATAGAGATCTATCTGTATAACGCACCAGCGTTGCTGCATGCAAAGTATACTATTATCGATGATGATGCATGTTTTGTGGGGTCGAGTAATATGGATATTCGGTCGTTTGAGCTCAATCAGGAACTCACCCTGACATCCTACGACAAAGAGTTTGTGTCTACTATGCAAACAATCACCACAGAATATCTCAATGCGTCTACAAGAATTGAAAAAGATGTGTGGGCATCACGTCCTCCTCGCAAACAACTCCTCGACAACTTGGCGCGTCTTACCGCTTCGCTCCAGTAATGCCAAGCCTCGCGGTTTTGTGCTACGATAGAAGTAGCATTAGGTAAGGAGAAGATATGGATCAGATTGAAATTGCAATTATGTTATTGACCGTACTCGTGACGATACTAAGTCTCGTACTGATTGTGCTGTTAGCCCTTGTGGTAATAGTACTTAACAAGGTAAACAAAATGATTGAAGATGCTCGGCAGATTACCGATAATCTTTCATCGGCAACCGCATGGCTCTCTCCGACGACGGTATTCTCGGCGGCGATGCGTGCGTTTCGCAAATAATTAAGCGGT
>CALGUM010000033.1 GCA_937902295.1 uncultured Candidatus Saccharibacteria bacterium
AAAAAGCGGTACTGTTGCAGCAGATGTGGCAAAAGCTGTCACTGAAGCAAAAGCTGGTAAGGTAGAATACCGCGTAGACAAGCAAGCGGTCGTACATCTTGCCATCGGTAAAGTTTCATTCGGTGCCGAGAAAATTACAGACAACGCAAAAAGTTTCTTTGATAGTCTCAATTCTCAGAAACCATCGAGTATTAAGGGTACGTATGTTCGCTCGATCAGCATATCCACCACTATGGGCCCAGGCATAAAAGTAGAAACACACAGCTAATCACTGCCTTAACTCTACTTATACACCCGCAGCGTAGCTTGCGGGTGTATTTTTTATCGGGAGAATATGTGCGATACTAGTAGATAGTAACGCACCATGCGAAAGAGGAGGCTTATGGACACCAGCGACACTGCAAAACCGGCACGAGAAAATTATCCTACCGTAAGTGCAATTATCATTCATGACAACAAGGTGCTGCTGCGCCGAGACGAGCAACGATACAATTGGCTCACCCCCAATACACACATAGGCATCGAGGAGACGCCCATCGAAGCATTATTTCGTCAGGTTCGTCTCGAGACAGGCTTGCCGCAGAATAACCTGACGGCTCTTTTGCCTTATGTAGACAATTTAACTCTGGAGCGCGACGAGGCTGAGGGCTTTACTCAGCCTCTTCCATTTGACATAGACATCCACAAAGTCGGCCAAGGAAATCATTACCATGTTGATACGGCCTACATACTTGTGAGTACAACAGACGAATTAACACCCGAGGCAGATTCACCTCCAGACCTACAGTGGTTTAGCGAGGAGGAGCTAGGTGACCTCATGATGACCTCTAAGATAACTATTAGCCGTGCCCGCTATGCGCTCAACAAATACAGAGAGAATCCACCAAAATAATTACTTTATTACGAAGAGGGGGAGAGCATGAAACAATATCTAGAATTACTGCGCGACATACAAACCAATGGCAGCCAAAAAACTGACCGTACAGGCACAGGCACAAAAAGTGTGTTCGGACGGCAAGTACGCTTCGATCTAGCAGAGGGCTTTCCAGCTATGACCACCAAAAAACTATACTTCAATAGTGTCGTACACGAGCTACTGTGGTTTTTGTCTGGCACAGGGAACATTGAGTATTTGGCACAGAATAATGTACACATATGGGACGAGTGGCCGTTCAAAGCCTATCTTGAGAAAAATAATTTGCCTCTACCAGAAGTAAACTCTGAAGAATGGAAGACTCAGATGAAGTCTTTTATAGACCGGATCGCTACAGACCATGAGTTTGCAGTCAAATGGGGAGATTTAGGCCCTGTATATGGCGTTCAGTGGCGAAAATGGCCCAACGGCCAGGGAGGTCATATCGATCAGATTGCGCGCGCCATAGACATGATTACGCGTACTCCAGATAGCCGTCGTATTATTGTGAGCGCATGGAACGTCGCAGAAATTGACGAGATTGTCAAAATCGGGGGTCTACCGCCGTGCCACTCACTGTTTCAATTTTATGTAGCCAATGACACGCTCAATCTACATTTATACCAACGAAGTGCTGACACATTTCTTGGTGTGCCGTTTAACATTGCGAGCTATTCACTCCTTCTTGCTATGGTCGCGCAGGTCACTGGCCTTAAAGTGGGAGAATTTGTCCATACTCTCGCCGATACGCACCTGTACCTCAACCATCTGGAGCAAGTCAATGAGCAGCTTTCGCGCCAGCCACGTGCACTGCCTACGCTATGGCTCAATCCTGATATTACCTCTATAGATGAGTTTACATTCGATGATATTCGTCTGGAAGGTTACGACCCCCACCCTCCGATCAAAGCACCGATCGCAGTGTAGAGCGCATGGTATAATATAAACAATCGCAGCAACCGCTGCGAGATTCGTTCCTTCATAGAATAGGTAATAGGATGACGCATACTGCCGCAATCGAGCAGGGTACGGCAGCTACACCTGCACAGCGTAAAGCGTTCTACGCTCAGCTCTATTTGGCGCATGGAAATTTTCATGCTGCATCAGTGCGGTACAAAAAGACCGAGGGTATCGACACCAGCAAACTCGATCAGGAATGGAGAGATGCTCGTAAGAAAATGGATGAGGCCTACAGGGAATCTCAAGAAGCATATCACCGAGGCGACCATTATTATGCACGCAAGTACTCCAGAGA
Organism: uncultured Candidatus Saccharibacteria bacterium; assembly: GCA_937902295.1. Classification (GTDB taxonomy): domain Bacteria; phylum Patescibacteriota; class Saccharimonadia; order Saccharimonadales; family Saccharimonadaceae; genus Mycosynbacter. Next base: position 2,169 of record CALGUM010000033.1, read on the forward strand.
GGGGAGAGTGCATGAAAACGAAGTGTACAACATCCGCGTAAGACTTGGTGCCGCAGTCGCCGCCAGAAACGAAGCCAGCCAAATCTATCGAAACGCTCAAAAAAACTATGAAGCCGCAAACAAAACCATAGCCGAGCTTGCAGGTGTCCCGCACGACCATCTGGAGAATCTACGCGTAGTGTTCAAACCAAATGGAGCAATCAATCTCTATTTTGGCGGACAACACACCGCAGATGGGCCAGAGCATGGGCACTATTCCATCGATACAGAAGGTAATGTGACATACCTGCGCGAGCAAGGTGCCGAGAGGGGTGCTCATAACTACACAGGCGAGGGGCAACAACCCAGCTTACCTGCAACCACCTAGCCTACAAAAAGGAAGGAACGAAACCACCCCTAGTGTACTACTGGGGGTGTTTCAATTTGTGGAGTCGAGGCGTACGTCACGAACTCATACGCGTACTTGTTGCGCTCATCTGCTTCGTGCCTTTCCCGTGAAGTTTCTAGCCAGATTTCTTGAGAAATCTCTGGAAAAAAAACTGTTGCTTGAGGAAATTCTGCATCAACTTCAGTGGCATAAATAATATCAATGTCTTTTAACGCATGTTCATAGATCTGACCACCACCAATTATTGCCACGTCATTATCGGCGGCATCATATGCAGCCTCAAGCGATGGCACTACTAACACGCCCTCTGGCGCAGCATACCCACTACGGCTCACTACAATATTTTGTCGCCCAGGCAGCGCCCGACCAATCGATTCGAACGTTTTTCGCCCCATCACAATACTTTTTCCCATAGTAAGTGTTTTAAAATGTGCCAAATCTGCGGGCAAATCTCGCCCCCACAGTAAGTCATTGTCCGCACCAATACCGTTATTTTTATCATACGCAACAAGAATACTTTTCATATCTATACTCCGCTCGCTTCGTAATAACCACCAGCCGGGGCATCGTTAAGTAGTAGGCGTTGCACTACCAAGTAGCTTTTTCGACCTAGGGCCAAATCTGCCATATCAGCTAACGGAACCCAGCGCGCTTCGGCGATTTCTGACTCCTGTAATGTAAGTTCTACTGGACCGTCTTTCATGCGCGTACGAAACACGAAATTAAATCTATCTGGATAATTTTTATCAGGGGCGGTATACACCACTGCATAAAACTCTACTTCATCAGGCGTCAAGGTAACTCCCACTTCTTCATACACCTCCCGAATCGCTGCGTGCTTGGGTGATTCGCCTTCGTCAACAATTCCTGCAGGAAATGTCCACTCGTGCTTATATGTTGCCTTTACCATAAGAACCTGGTTGTCAGCATTCAAAATTGCGACACAAGCACTAGATTTTTTCTTCGGCTGACTCTTCAACCACTCGCGCGTTTCTTCAGGAGTATATATATGCATAGTTCAATTATACGTCAGTCAAGACAATATCAAAGCATGGTACAATACATGGTAGAAATAAAGCGAGGGAACATGGCAGTATATAGCAACACCGAGATACGGGCGGCGATTAAGGATGACACTATCGTATGTCTCCCATTCAATGACAGTCACGTCAGCGAGGCAAGTCTAGATTTTACACTTGGACATTATTTTTATAAACAAGAGTATCAACCAGAATCAAGCGGTGTGTATAATCCGTTCGATGAGCAAGATGTGGATCGTTATTTCAAGGGACCGCTCGAGGCTATGCCTCACAAACAATGGTGTGACAATCATGGCCTCAAGCCATTCAAAAACATTCCTACCGATCATCCTATTATCGTACTTCGGCCTGGTGAGAGAATTCTCGCGCACACACATGAATTTGTAGGAATCCGTGCACATGGTGGTGCGTGCGAGGTCAAAAGTCGTAGCAGCTGGGGGAGAAATGGTGTCGCAATATGTTTTGATGCTGGCTGGGTTGATCCGGGTTACATCAATCGCATCACACTCGAAATCTATAACCTCAACATGCATGAATCTGTTGTATTACCAGTAGGGGAACGGGTCGGCCAACTCATATTCCACAAAACCGGTCCCGTTGACGGTGATTATAGCGAAGGACGCAAGGGCATGAGTGGAAAATATCAACATACTAGCGACCTAGATGAACTGGTACGAACTTGGCAGCCTTCGCAGATGCTTCCTCGTGCCTACAAAGATTCGCGGGCAGCTCCAATTTCGATAGAGGGACTACCAAAAGGGCTTAAATAAGCATGAAGGGGAAATATATCGTCATCGAGGGGGCGGATGGTACGGGCAAATCAACACAACTTGCGCTCCTCGCTGAACACCTTGCATCAAAAAATATTGAGTACGTTGAATTTAGTGAGCCTGATGGCACGCCTATCAGCAATGAAATCCGTGCAATTATCAAAAATGGGTCACTTGAGCGCGAGGCAGAAACCAACCTCCTGCTCTTTACTGCTGCTCGCCACGAAATCTGGAAGCACGTAGCGCTGCCAGCGCTTGAACAAGACAAATGCGTCATCGCGTCGAGAAACTACTACTCAACGTTAGTATATCAAGGGTACGCGGAAGGCCTGAGTCTCAAATCTATAGAAACCATTACGAGAGAATTTACAGGGGATAGATATGTGAACCCTGACATATCGATGATTCTCTCTCTGCCCGAACATTCGACCCGCATGAAGAGAATTAATCATCGCGGAACTCTCAAGAATGTTGACACATTCGAAAATAAAGGCGTAGAATTTCAAGACAAACTACACAGCGGATACTTGTCGTTAGCTAAGAGCAAAAATATACCCGTTATCGATGCAAACCAATCAATAGACGCGGTTTTTCTCGAGATACTTTCGAAGATACATACTTAAGTAGTGTTACTGCTGGGCTGACAGCGACGAAGATATTGTTGAAGTGATATAATTTTATATTCATTTTCTTTATCACGATGAGGAAGAGTTACATAACTGCCTCGAGTCATCAGTTCAACAACTTGACCATTTTGTTCGCATAATGCGAGAGGCTGTTTAAATACGCCGATTGGTGCGGCACCTGCGACAGGTATCTCTTTATATACTTCTGGGGCATTCTGGTAACAAACGATGTCTGTCACCCCCAGCTCAGGCCGATCGTGTATCGCTCGGTGAAATGCGCCTAATGTCTTATACGCTTCATGGTGAAAGTCACGAAGACTCATGCCAAAATGAGTCAACTTTTTAACTTCGATTCCATCAAAATCTTCTGGTAAAGAAGTGAGAATATAGCCTGCTTCGGCCGAATCATGGGTACCATAGCACATTTTTTCTAAAATTGAATCGTGCAGCTCGCCTGGTACCACCGTTCCAGATTCAAGATATTCTTGTAGCATCTGTTGACGCACTTCATTGTGCTGAGAACGATGGTCTATTTGAAATTCAACTTCTTCGAGAACCGCACGCATTACAGCGTCTCGGTGTGGGTAACGTACATCAATTTCTTCTACAATTTTACTATTTGTTTCTGATAGCAAGTCTCTCTTAAGTTGCACGGTAAAGTCATCACTGTATACCGAAGGGTCGAATGGAGTAGGTAAGCCTTCGCGACTATAATACTCTTCGTAACTCAGCGCTACGCGTTCTTGTGATGGATTCCGCTCGAGGCGTGATGTAGATGATGTCTTCATACCTTGTAACTAATAACTATACCACATTAAAAGAATAATATCAATCACAGGATTTCAGTTAGTTACAGTGTGCTTCGTTCACAAAACAGAACGCGCTTGACCCGCTTTTGGTTAGGCAAGCCAGTGAACGTGTTGACATTTTTACTGACGTGCTCTATAATCCTCTAGGACATTACCAGAGACAGTAGCTGCAAAGGGAGACCAATGCTTAATCCGCTACCGAGGAGTGATACAAACATTTCATTTCTATAGTAAGTCTTTGGTAATGCGAGAACCTGAGACTTATTTTTTTGGCTCAGTTCTCACATTACCGCACTTTGACAATCTGGCCGACTGTAAATACAACCAGTGGTGACGTTATGAATAATAGCGACGCCACGTACCAAAGAAAGGGATTTTATGGCTATTACACGCGATAAAAAACAAGCTTTGGTTGCTGATTTTAGCGAATTGCTTGCGTCGTCAAAATTGACAGCGTTTGCAAATTATCAAGATCTGACAGTTGCTGAATTTCAGGAACTTCGTGCTGCGGCGCGTGCAAAAGGCGTAACGATTCGTGTCATTAAAAACCGACTCGTGCGTGTTGCACTCGCTGACAACGATACCTACAAAGAGGCCGACACATCAGCACTCGTAGGACAGTTGCTCTACGCAACATCCGACAGTGACGAAGTAGCCCCTGCACAGGTACTCAATGATTTCGCAAAAACACACCCTGCCCTCGAACTTGCCGGTGCATTTTCGGGTGAAGGCGTAACACTCGGCGTCGAAGAAGCTACCGCACTTGCGAGTCTTCCAAGTCGCGAGCAATTGGTTGCAGAAGTTGTTGCACAACTTCTTTCACCAGTGCACGATGTTACAAACGCACTTTCAGGCAATCTTCATGCGCTACTCGATGGCGTAGAAGCCAAAGCTGCCTAGTACTAGGCAACAATAAATTTGAATATTAGAAGGAGTCTATTATGGCTGATATTAAGAAAATGGCTGAAGAGCTTACTAAGCTTACAGTACTCGAAGTAAACGAACTAAAAAATGTCCTCAAGGACGAATACGGCATCGAACCTGCAGCTGCGGCTGTAGCAGTTGCTGGCCCTGCAGCTGGCCCTGCAGCAGAAGAAGACGCTAAGTCTGAATTCACTGTACAGCTCAAAGATGCTGGTGCACAAAAAGTTGCTGTTATCAAAGCTGTAAAAGAAATTACAGGTCTTGGTCTCGGTGAAGCAAAAGCTCTCGTCGACGACGTTCCAAGCGCAATCAAAGAAAAAGTTTCAAAAGACGACGCAGAAGCAGCGAAAAAACAGCTCGAAGAAGCTGGCGCAACCGTAGAGCTCGTTTAGTTAACCCTGTCGGTCCAGATTTGATAAGGAAAATACCACTCGTTTTTGACGAGTGGTATTTGTTTATGCTTGAGGTAGCTAGAGTACACCTGGTATAGTACGCATCGATGGCATTTGGCAATAAGCAAAGAAGGATCGACCAACTATCCGAAAAAGTACAGCGCCTCGAGTGGGCAGAGCCGTATATTGAAGATGCTCGTGCAATCCACAACGAAGTCGCCGAAGCACTAGCCACTCCCACAGAACCTCTCACTGCAGCCGAAGTAGCCGCACAGGCAATCGCTCATGTTCGGCGGCGTCGGCTCCAGGAGATATACACGACTTTATCGGAGCAAATAACCGAGGAGCAGGAGCAGCTCATTTACGTAGAAGTATTGCATGAAGTACGAGATCGGGAGGGCGAAGAGATACGTCACAAAGTAGACCGGTCGCTACGCACCAATCCAGACCTTCAGCAGCAAATGACCAGTAAAGCTCGGC
>CALGUM010000034.1 GCA_937902295.1 uncultured Candidatus Saccharibacteria bacterium
TGTTGGATCTTATTTTACCCGGTTAATTAATTTACACGTGACTATGTTAGATGGCCAAATTGTCTCGATAGTATACAAGAATTGAAAGGGTGTAGCCGCAGCGCGCTCTATTCGGACTATTGCAATATGGTTCGGGTCCACGACTAGTAAGCGTGAGTGAAAAAGATACAAGAACGGAGGATAGCTATGGACAGAATCGCATGGAAGGAGCAGATAAAGCTTGCCGCAACACGTGGGCCGGTGTTACTTGTTGGTATCGGACTGCCTGGTAGTGGCAAAACTACGATACTCAAGCCATTGGCGGTAGAGCTTGATGCTGTGTATGTAAACCGTGACGACATTCGAGAAGAAGTTACCGGAGACGCATCAAATCATTCGATGGAACGAGAGGTAACTGCGATAGCCAATGGACGCGTAGCTCAAGGACTAAAGCAGGGTAATCACGTGATTGTCGATGCGACGCACAATAGCACAAGAAGCAGGAAAGAGATCATTAGATTTGCCAGGCGGCATGGCTCATCTATGATTATTGGTCTCTATGTCAATGTAGATATTGACACAAGTTTGCAGCAAAATAGTAAGCGAGTCAGGGTAGTCCCAGAAGAGGTCGTGCAGCAAATGCATGCGCGACTCAGGGAGTCTCAACCTCACACGGAAGAAGGGTTTGACATACTACTCACTACTAATCCTGCTCCGTAATGCTGAATATCTAATAATCTTGGTTGGATATGGGTAGAGTAGTGATTTAGATTTCGCGCACTGTATCGATGCGTGCGCCGAGACTGTTTAGGCGACCGGCTAGCTCTTCGTAACCGCGATTGATCGAATAGACGTCGCGTAGCGTGGAGGTGCCTGGAGCTGCGAGCATGGCAAGTAATATCACTACAGAAGGACGTAGCGCAGGTGGTGCGACCACGTCGGCACTTTTCCACTTGGTTGGGCCTGTGAGGTACACACGATGTGGATCGACAAGCTCGATAGACGCATTGAGTTTGCTGAGTTCCGTGAAGTAAATTGCACGGTTCTCGTAACTCCAGTCGTGTACGAGTGTACGTCCTTTTGCCATGGTGGCGATGAGGCCGAGGAACGGCAGGTTGTCCATATTTACTCCCGGAAATGGCATACTATGGAGTTTGTCTTTTGGTGCGACTAGTTTTGAGGGCCGAAGAGATATGTCTACGAGTCGTGTATGGCCGTTGCGTGCAGGATATTCCGCAGATACGTTGAAGTTGAGTCCCATTCCAGATAGGATCGCGAGCTCTATCTCGAGAAATTCTATAGGAGCGCGCATGATGGTTATTTCGGAATTGGTGACAGCAGCAGCTGCGATAAAACTCATTGCTTCTATAGGGTCTTCGCTCGGGAAGTATTCTACGTCGCGATCAATTTGCGAGACACCCGTGACCTTGAGAGTAGTTGTGCCGATGCCTTCGATTTCGACGCCGAGTTTCTGCAAGAAGAAGCAGAGGTCTTGCACCATGTAGTTCGGGCTTGCATTGCGAATAGTAACCGTGCCGTCGTAGAGTGCTGCTGCCATAAGGACATTTTCGGTCACGGTATCACCACGTTCTGTAAGCAAAATAGTCTGCTGGACATCATGAGGAGACGAAATAGCTATGTAAGCGTCATTTGTTGCAGTAACAGATAGTCCGAACGGCGCAAGTCCAGTCATATGTGGCTCGACGGTACGTGTACCTAGGTTGCAACCACCAGCGAAGGGTAGTTTAAACTGCTCGTACTGATGCAAAAGTGGGCCGAGTAGCATGATAATAGAGCGGGTGCGCTTGGCGGCCTCTACGTCTATATGAGAAAGATTGAGTGTTTTTGGCGGTATGATTTCTAGGTCGTTGCTGTCCCCGATCCAGCGTGTCTTGACACCGATGCTTTGCAGTACTTCGATGATTCGGTTGACTTCTTCGATGCGGGCTACGTGGCGCAGTGTTGTCTTGCCGCGGTTGAGTAGGCTCGCACAAAGTAGGGCGACCGCTGCGTTTTTGCTTGTCTTGGTCGTGATAGAGCCGCTAAGTTTGCGACCGCCGTGGACGCGGAAATTAATTTTCCCAGAATGATTGATGGTCATAATGTTACTAGACAGTACATCGCTAATACGTGCGATCATTTCGACACTAATGTTCTGACCGCCTTTTTCGATGCGGTTGATCGCACTTTGGCTGGTGCCAAGCGCTTCGGCGAGCTGTGCTTGTGTAAAACCGCGTGCGAGACGGGTTTCTTGGATAAGGTTGCCAATTTTTGTTCTATATTCTTCGACACTCATGCTCTGCATTATATCACTTTTGATATATTTCCAGTAGATGTACCTATAAACACGGTGGCGTAAGGTGATATACTAGAAGAAATAAATAGCCACCAGCAAGGAGTGAGTCATAGTGAGTGACGATAAGATTTTCGAGTATATTGAGGCAGAAAAAGTTCGGCAGCGTGATGGCCTGGAGCTGATTCCGAGTGAAAACTATGTGTCGCAGGCGGTGCTCGAGGCACTCGGTAGTGTTTTGACCAACAAATATTCCGAAGGGTATCCGGGGCGCCGCTACTATGGCGGACAAGAATGGACAGACAAAATAGAACAGGTAGCGATAGACCGCGCCAAGGAGCTGTTTGGCGCTGATCATGCAAATGTGCAACCTCATAGCGGTGCGTCTGCAAACGAAGCTGTATACAACGCGTGGCTCGAGCCGGGCGATACAGTCCTTGCAATGGATCTGAGCCACGGTGGCCACCTGACGCACGGTGCGCCAGTGACGCGTTCTGCCACCCTCTACAATTTCGTTCGCTACAAGATGAAGGATATCGAGACAGGGGAGATTGACTACGAGCATCTTCGAGCGCTGGCGCTTGAGCACAAGCCAAAGATTATCATCGCAGGATTTAGCGCGTATCCTCGTGAGCTTGACTATGGCAAGTTTGCCGCGATAGGCGAAGAAGTTGGCGCACTGCTGATGGCAGATATGGCGCATATCGCCGGGCTTATCGCCGGTGGAGTAGCGGTAAATCCATTTGATTATGGGTTTCATGTCATCACTACTACCACCCACAAGACCCTGCGCGGGCCTCGTGGTGGCATGATTCTAAGCAAGGGTGTAGTCGGCAATCCGCTCAAGAAACCGGAGAAAACGCTGGAGAATCTCCCGACGCTTATAGACCGCTCTATTTTCCCAGGCACACAGGGAGGTCCACACATGCACGCTATAGCCGCAAAAGCCGTGGCATTCGGCGAGGCGCTCCAGCCGGAATTCAAAGAATATGCGGCGCAGGTGGTGAAGAACGCTCATGTGCTCGCAGAAGAACTAAAAAAGCGAGGGTTTGTATTGGTGACGGGTGGTACTAGTAATCATCTGATACTGGTAGATGTCTATAAATCATTTGGGGTTGATGGCAAGCAGTTGGAGGTTGCCCTAGACGCTATAGGGTTGACACTAAATGCTAATAGCGTAGCCGATGATCCGTTGCCGCCATTTCGTCCTAGCGGGGTTCGCCTCGGCACGCCAGCCATGACGACTCGCGGGCTAAAAGAAGAGCATATGGCGCAAATTGCAGAATGGATAGAGCAAACGCTCGAAGCGCGAGAGGATTCAGGGAAGCTTATTTCCTTGCGCGCCGAGGTAGCGGAGTTTGTGTGCGAATATCCGTTGCCGGCGTAAGCCTAATATTCATAATCTATAATTAAAATCCCGGTCGGTGCCGGGATTTTAATGTATGTAAGAGGGCTAGTTACTAGCAGGTTCCAACGGTAATTGTTTTACCTGTACCGTTAGCTGGCGTTAAAGCAGCCGTACTTGCCGCATAATCCCACCACTGTATACGCGCACCAGTAATAGTTGCTGCTGTAGCACCTGTTGGGCACGGTGTGTACACTACTGTTGTTTCGCCGTTCGTGCCACTAACTGCAGGTGTATTTGTGGGTTGCACTCTTATGCCTGTCGAAAGACGACCGATGCCA
>CALGUM010000035.1 GCA_937902295.1 uncultured Candidatus Saccharibacteria bacterium
CCTCCTGCGATTGTACTCATACTTGTATCTCTCGCCGTCATATTCGGCGTACTTGCTGTGATGCGAATATCTAGGAAGCTCCGATAAGAACACTTTATTCCGTCAGTTAAAAAGTATCATTGTGTTTGTGAATTAAGAAAGCCCCAACTCCATAGGTGGATGTTATGCATATGGTAAGTTTGTTATAATAAAATATGTGGGTGCACAATTTCAAAAGAAACTATTCAGGAAGATTACACGTTGGCGAAAGTCAAAAAAATTACGTCTTTACGCCTTGCTCGGCTTGGCGTCTGTTGGTGTAATCAGCTATGCTATCTATATGAACAACAAACCACGCGACGTAGACCCTGCCAGCTACAAACCACTACTCGAACTTATCGCACAGGCTGAAAGCAACGATAACTACAATGCGCATTTTGGCAATTCCGCAAATACCGATGTTGAGTTTACTGCTATGACAATAGAAGAGGTTCAGCAATGGCAGCGAGAGTTTGTGGCACAGGGTAGTCCAAGTAGCGCGGTGGGTCGCTACCAGATTATCGACACTACTTTGTCTGAGCTTATTGCCACACAAGATATCGACCCTGCACAAACATTTGACGAACCCACCCAAGATAAATTTGCCATAGCGTTGCTAGAGCGACGTGGCAGTGTCGAATATGTTAATCAGGAATTACCCACCGAACAGTTTGCCGCCAACTTAGCGATGGAGTGGGCTGCACTACCAAAGGTCATAGGAGACAATGGGGATGCAAGTTATTATGCAGGAGATGGCCTCAACTACGCTCTCGTAGACAAAGAAGATATCCTCGAAGCTGTTCAACAACTACGACCCCTCCAATAAGCATCAGTCCTATTTTTTCTCGAGATCAGTCTTCTGACTTATGCCATATATCGTCAGAGCCTTTTTGGTAGCCTGCTTTTTTTACGGCACTCCAGGCAACTCGATGAGCTGTCTCTTCTCTGTCAGCACCTGCTTGACGTTTTTCAGAAGAATCGTATTGCTCATAGGCGCTGTTGAATGCTTCTTTGTATATATCCTGTGCATGTTGCGGTAGTGGATTCTTCACACTCTCGGGAAGATCGTTAATTGATGTATAGGGCATAGTTGCCTCCTTTCATTTAACGCTGTAATCTTATTATACTCTTACTGCTCCGCTCGTTCAATCGAGAGCACTCTTTGGGCGCCCAATGTGCGTGCAGTGAATAGCAAAATAGCTCCGGTGCACCGGAAGCTACTCTGCTTCTACGATTACACCGGAGCTGACTAGCTGACTCTACAGAAGTGAATAGAGCGATCGTTCGTCACGTGCACCATGAGTCCATACTTTTCGGCTTGTACCCTGAGGCCGAAATATATCTCGTACAAGTCACCAACTCCCTGCGGAATACTCATAAGAGTGTAGACAAACGTTTCGCCGATTTCAACCCGCTCGTTGAGCGCACACTGACGCGCGCTCTTGAGTGTTGCCTCCACGTAGTCGGCATGTTTGATGCCGTCCACCAGAACGCGTGCTGGCGCATTGGGTAACCCTCCGTGTGTTGCCTCGACGCACGTACGATCACTCTCTTCTGTGAGCTGCTTCCGACCAAAACCAGACATGGTTTCTCCTCTCGATTGAGTCGGTGGTGCTATAGTAGCAATAATAACGTTTCGTAACAAGCGGTTCGGCGATCACCTTAGGCTTTTTATAGCACCGGGCAGTCGTAGCACGAGCACAGCGAGGCCGTACCCCAGTCCAGCCACAACACCCCAATCGATCATGCCGCGCAATGGCTGGTCGAGCGCATGCACTACTATCACTGCAGCGACAATAAGTATCAGTGCCGTGTACGCTATAATCATACGGCGAAGTTCAGCGTGAAAATAATTCAGACAATACAGTGGCGCTAGCACCCTATCTAGCCTGTGCCCTGTACCGTAATAGAGCGCCGTGGCACGTGCGTATACCCTCGGCAGTAATCGTTTTTGGAACCCATCGTAGCCTTCTGACACAACCATAAAAACAATCCATACTACCACCAATATCCCCTGCCACCAGGTCCACGAATAGTGCAGCGATTCAAGTGCATGAGGCAAGAGACGAGACAGCGCACCTATAAGTAGGGCTGCAATACCACCTACACCCCATAAAAACGCGGCGCTTCCTACAAAAGATCGGGGCATGCGTCCCAACCGCTAGACTGCCGACCAACCACCATCTGATGGCAAAATTGCGCCGTTGATGTTTGTACCGTCATCGCTCAAAAGAAAAGTAATTGATGCCGCAAGCTGATCAGCGGTTGTCGGCGCGGGCATGACAGCAGATGCCACCCCAAAACGATCAAGAAACAGTTCGGAGTCGAATGTCGCTTCGATATTTGTTGCCACACCACCTGGTGCAACCGCATTCACACGAATACCTGTACCTGTATAGGAAAACGCTGCACTCTTTGTGAGCCCGACAACTGCATGCTTGGACGCTGTGTATGCGGCACCTGCGGCAGACCCGCGTAGCCCCGCCTCAGACGTAATATTCACGATAGACCCTCTACCTTGCTCGAGCATGCTTGGCACAACAGTGCGCATCAGTTTCATAGTGCCTACAACGTTGACATTCATCACTCGGTTCCACACTTCGTCCGTCACTTCGTGCACTGGCGTCATATTGTCCATAATCCCTGCTACGTTTGCGAGCGCATCTATCTGCTCACCGCTTGCACCCATAATCGCACGTACCGTCTCATCATTTGTAATGTCGCCTGCTACAACTTCAACTTTTTCAGAAGACATACTTTCTTTAAATTCGTCGAGCCGCTCCTGAGAAATATCCACCGCTACAACTCTACCTCCTTCGCGCACAATACGCGAGGCGGTAGCACGGCCTATGCCCGAACCGGCACCTGTAACAATCACGGTTTTGCCTTCAAACCGGCCAGGAGTAATACGTTCCACCCACTCAGCCTCTTCTTGCGGCGCGGCCTTCGATTGCGCTGGAGCGTGGGTTGGCTCGTCGGCGTTCGCAGTTTCATCCGACACTACTGCAGTAGTGTGACCTGTATTGGCGCGACGCACCATATCTTCTATCATCTTATCGCTCATACGCCCCTTGCTCATACCGGCAACTCGCTTGAGGGTCCAACCCTTTACCGGCGTGAGTACTTTTTCGTTCTGACCCGCTTCGGCAAGCATCGCACGAAAAATTTCGCCGCCCACCGGATGGTCAAGCCATTCACGTATAGTTGAATTCTCGCTCAACGCTTGTGCGGTAGTGTCGTCGTGTGCCTGTGGCTCGGATTTGTGCCCAAAAAGTCCCATATCATTACTCCTGTGTTACTGCTTATGGTACTAGTATATCACTCGAGTGCAGGTTTGCTCGCTAGGGAGCGTGCGCCAATGCGGTATAATAGTAGTATGGAACGTGTCCCCCTCGCTGAACGTATGCGACCCAAGACACTGAACGAGGTCATAGGTCAATCTCACCTTCTTGGAAAAGAGGGGCTCTTACATCAAATCGTCGCCAGCAAGGAACCCGTCAGCCTAATTCTCTGGGGGCCTCCCGGCAGTGGCAAAACGACACTTGCACGAATTATTGCGCGCGAAGTCGAAGCTGAATTCGTAGAACTAAGTGCTGTCACAAGTGGCAAAAAAGACGTCGAGCGCGTCATCGAACATGCCCGACAAAATTGGAACCTCCAGCTGCGCACGATTCTTTTCGTCGATGAAATCCATCGCTTCAACAAGGCACAGCAAGACGCCTTTTTACCCCATGTCGAAAGTGGCCTTATCTCGCTTATTGGCGCAACCACCGAGAACCCCAGTTTCGAGGTTATCTCACCCCTACTGAGTCGTACTCGAGTACTGGTAATTGAACCCCATAGCAAAAAAGAAATTATAACCATTTTGCGCCGTGCGCTCGAAACACTTGGCAAGTCGAAGCGCATCGAAGAGGCTGCGATAGACTATCTCGCTGAGCTTTCTGGAGGCGATGCACGAGTTGCGCTTGGCAACCTAGAACTAGCTCTTACTATGAATACTCGCAAGGTAACGACCGATACCGTCAAAGCCGCCGCGCAAAAACGAGTACCCGGCTACGACAAAAAGGGCGACATGCACTACAATGTCATTTCGGCTTTTATTAAAAGCATGCGTGGCAGCGACGTCGAGGCGACACTTTACTACTTGGCACGCATGATAGACGCCGGCGAAGACCCGAAGTTTATTGCACGGCGAATGATAATTTTCGCTTCTGAAGACATCGGACTTGCGGGCAATGGTGCGCTTGGACTCGCGCTACAAGCGTTCCAAGCCGTGGAGCGATTAGGAATGCCCGAAAGCAACTATGTCCTGCACCACGTAGCAACAGCACTCGCGCGAAGTCAAAAATCTCGCGAAACGACAGATTTAATGTATAGCTCCCAGCAGCTTGCAAAAAAATATCCAGATGCAGCGGTGCCTGTGCATTTACGTAATGCCCCTACTCAGCTTATGAAAGATCTTGGATATACGGCCGACTATAAATGGGAATCTGGCTTCCAGCACAAAAAAGGCTTTTTACCCGAAGAGGTAATTGAGAGAGAACACCCTTAAGCTCTGACGATCACAAGTGATTCATTCGGGGCGAGCGTGACACCTACACGCACATCAACGCGCTGATTTTTTTGCTCAACCTCGAGGCTTGATAACACAACCTCTCCGATCACAAAACTACTTTCGGGTACACAAGCTTTGATGGCATGTTCGTGATTAAAATTAGTCAGCACAATGAGCTGCGCGCCGGTCCCTTCGTCTTCGCGACCGTACGCCAGGACCTGGTCATTATCTGTTTGGAGTGAGCAATACTTGCCAGTACGAGCTGCGGGTAAATCGTGACAGAGTCGTAGTGCCGCGCGGTACAGCGCAAGCGATGACTTGTTGTCTCCCTCTTGGCGCGTGACTGCTTTGTGTGAATCTGCATGGTTTACTGGCAACCACAGGTCCTCTGGCTGCGCGTTCGAGAATCCATTATTTGGCAGTGAGTCGTCCCATGGAATTGGTGTGCGTTCTGGATCGCGAAGACCATTTGGGTCCATACGTCGATCCTCGGGTATTTCCGCATCCGCCAGCCCCAGCTCTTCGCCGTTATATATAAATCTCATACCAGGCAAAAACAAACTCACTACTGCAGCGGCGCGAGCAGATTCATCACCCAGGCGTGACACTAGACGAGACTTATCGTGATTGCCATTCACTTGATTTGGTACAGCCTCGCGCAGTAATCGCTCATGATAATAATCCATCTGTATTTTTCGGTTGTTTGCATCCCACGATGCCATGAGACTACCAAAATTAAATGTACTTGCGACTTCGGGTGCTATTGCATCTATGTCACGTAGATCTGACTCACCCATGTACGCCTCCAGGATGATACGTAGATCTCTATGCTCGTAGGTTTCATCTTTGAGGACTTGTGTCATCTCCCAGATATATTCATGAAGCGTTCTAGGATAATTGCAGCTATGGTGACGAATGATCTGATCGTACGGATTATCGCTCCATTCCTCGTTGTAGGCAGTATTGATTTCTTCGTCGGGAAACTTCATGTTTTTCCCAATATGATTCACCGCGTCGATACGAAATCCATCCACACCCCGATCGAGCCAAAACCGCATCACATCTTTCATTGCTTCGCGCACATAGGGATTGCTCCAATTGAGATCGGGTTGCTCTACTGCAAAACTGTGCAGGTAAAACTCATTGCGCACCTCATCCCACTCCCACGCTGGCAGCGGAGGTGTCCATTCATCATCGCGAAGCCACTCCATTTCACCCCGAGCCCTCGCTTGTCGCTGGGGCATTGAAAATACGCTCGCCCAGTTATTGGGTGGCTGACGCTCCCCGTTTTCGCCCTCGATACCAGGATGCCAAATATACCAATCGTCGTATTCACCTTCTCTGCGTCGAGATTTCTGGAACCATTCATGTGCATTCGAAGAGTGGTTCGGAATAAAATCCACCATCAAGCGAATATGCCGACGACGTGCTGCGCGCACCAGCGAATCAAAATCTTCCAGCGTACCGAGATCGGGATGAATATTTTTAAAGTCAGCTACGTCATACCCTCCATCAACCATTGGTGACGGGTAAAAAGGAGAGAGCCACACTGCGTTCACACCAAGCGCCTCGAGGTACGGCAATCGCTCTTCGATACCCCGAATACTACCATGCCCCAATTGCGGCTGTCGGTCGCTATCTTCTGCAAACGTCCAAGGATAGACCTGGTACACCACGGCATTACTCCACGATGAGTGCGCTCGAGCAGCTGAATGTGTATATGTATCAAGCAACGAACTGTTACCCCTATTGTTTATGTTATGTATTTCTAGGACCATTGTACCGCGAAGAGGGTTTGGATTACCAGCCTAAGTTCTCTGCGTTCACCTTAGCGAATTGGCTCATCCTTGAGCGCGGCGTAGACACCGTTTGTCCATCCGAATCCATCTTGCAGTGGATATTCTCCGCCACCGCCTACGCGCGATTCATTTACCACATCATATTTCTCTATCATTTTATGGTGAGTTGAGAATACACCCTCTGTAGTTGTGAGCCATCGCTGTTTTATGTCATCCGCAAGCTTGTGGTGGCCATACTCGCGCAGGCCTTGTATGGCAATCCAATGAAGCGGAGCCCATCCATTCGGCGCATCCCACTGCTGGCCATTGTCTACGAGCGTTGTCTGGAGGCCGCCTTCTCGAAGAAAATCTTTCTCTAGTCTATTTGCTACAGCTCGAGCTTGCTGTGTTGTGGCGATCTTGGCATACAGCGGAAACACTCCAGCGAGCGTCGCACGTGGTGTCGTGTTGCCTTCTCGAAAGTTATAATCCATAAAAAACTGCTCATTTTCATCCCAACAATATTTCTCGATCGATCGAGCGCGTCGATCGGCAAATGCCTGGAACTTTTGCCGTAGGAGTGGTTGTCGTAGCAGCTGGTATGTTTCCGCTATCGTGACTTCTAGCTGATACAGCAGGCAGTTCAGATCCACTGGAATAATGTCTGTCGTACAAATTGATTCAATATCGCGCGCATTACCAAACCAACGAGAGCTAAAGTCCCATCCACTTTCTGCACCTGCGCGCAGGTCCAAGAACAACTTATCTTTGTCATCGCTCACAGACCTCTCGGCTGTTTCAAGATCTTCTCTTAGCGATTCCGGTCGTGGAGTAACCTTATTATCGTAATAACGGTTGAGCACTGAGCCATCCGACATGCGTACTACGCGCGCGAATGCGTGCTGATCAACATGTTCATTCACAGAGCGACGGCCTTTCATCCAAAATCGATATTCCGCGAGCAGCGCGGGCAAAAATTCAAGCTGCGTACGCCTGCAACCTCTATGCTTTCCAAGAAGTTTTACCATGTGCGCAAAAAAAGGCGGCTGGGAACGACTCAAAAAATACGTGCGATTTGCGGTCGGTATAAAACCAAATTTTCGTATCATATATTGATAATTGCGCATCATGCCGTGAATCGTATCCCAGCGGCCATCTGCCGCAAGCCCCAGCATAATAAAATAACTATCCCAATAGAACTGCTCGCTAAACCGACCCCCGGGCACCACGTACTCGTGCGGCAATGCTATCAGGGATCCCCGGTCTTTACGGTTACGTCGCTCAAGTTCGGCCCATAAGCCACGGACATGCTCACGAGGCGACACAGAAGGTGAATAATTATATATCGCAGGGCGATGCGGCATAAACTCGTAGAAGTGCCTGCTCACAAAGTCGCGCAGATCAAACTCAGGGTCCTGTTTGGCGAGCTTATATTCTTTTATGATTTGATTTGAGCGCTTGCGTGGTATTAAATCAACAAACGTCTTACCATCACTATAGACTTGCTCCCGCTGCACATCGTGAAAAAAATCACCTAGCACTTCGTCTGGGCTTTTTGACGTCACAAGTAATCGGCCTGTTGTTTTAACAAGGGCAGTTTTTAACTTGTGCGAAGCAGACTTACTGGGCATATATACAACAGTATATCGCTTATGCTCACGCGACTCAACGCCTAATGTGCATGGTCGTGATCTTTTTCTTCATGACGATCGTGAGAATGGTCATATGGCTCATGATTTTCTTGGTCGCGATCGCGATCGTGCGAGTCATGGTGTTCGTGCTCACGAGCACTATCGTGCCCACTAATATATTCGTGGGCAACCGTCGTCGTCAGGCCGACAAACACCACGCCAGCTAGCAATACGAGCGTCTGCAAGTTTGCCACGCGCCGCTTCGGCTCGGCGTGAATAGTAGGGATAATATCACTCGCCGCGATATAGAGGAAGAAGCCAGCGATCGCTGCAAGCAGCATTGACTGGGATAGATCCACATAACCACCGAAGCCGAATACCAACGCTGCAGCTACCACTGTCACAAGTGCACTTGCGATATTTATCAACAATACATTACGTTTTTTGACACCCTTCGATAGCAGTAAGCCAAAATCTCCAATTTCTTGAGGGATCTCGTGTGCTGCCACCGCAATAGCTGTAATCACACCTGTCGCCGGACTCACCAAAAAAGCTGCACCGATCGCAAGTCCATCTACAAAATTATGTGATGTATCACCGATAACAATCAGAGATGGACTGCGTCTTCCGTGCAACTTACCTCCGTCTTCATGATGGTGATGAAACCAGTTGAGTGTTCGCTCCAGCACAAAAAAAGCGAGGAACGCCAGTAGCACTACCATAGAGATATGTTTCGGATCGCCGTCCATGTAGGCATGGGGCAGTAGATCCAAAAATGCTGCTGCGAGCAAGGCACCTGCTGCAAACGGCACGGCAGCACGTTGCAATTTTGCGGCGCCCCACTTTCCATACAAAAGATATATACCGCCCGCAAGGGAGATAAGACTGCCCGCAGTCGTCACGATAATTAACAAGATCCATTCATTCATAGTGAAGTTAGTGTATCATCTGTATGTATTTGTGCAAATGTGTCGCAATTTTGTATAATTTTGCAGCGTTTATTTCTTCGCAGCGCGCTTTCGCTGGCTAGGATCGAGATGGCGTTTACGTAGACGCAGTGACTTAGGCGTCACTTCGAGCAGTTCGTCGTCTTCGATAAAGTCGATACTTTGCTCAAGGCTCAGGTCAGTAAATGGCGTCAGCTGAATAGTGCCGTCGCTCGATGATGTACGCATATTTGTCAGTTGTTTACCGCGGCACACATTGACATCCAGGTCGCCCTGTCGGTTATACACACCGACAATCATACCCTGGTACACAACTGTACCCGGACCGACAAATAGTTCACCGCGAGCTGCCGCCGCGTCAAGCGCATAGGCTGTCGTCGAACCGGCTTCCGTTGCTACAAGCGCACCGTTACGAATTTGCTGCAGCTTAGGACCGAGCGGCTGATATCCGTGTGGCAAGCTATTTACAATCACTGTACCTTTGGTAGCAGTCAAGAGAATATTACGTAGACCAATCATCGCTCGCGTTGGTAGTACATACGTTGTGCGGCTCGTACCGCTACTAGTTTGCTCCTGTTTGACCATGGCAGCACGCCGCGCGCCAAGCTCTTGACTCACTGCACCAAGAAATTCTGGTGCAACTTCGATCAAAAGCTCTTCAACAGGCTCCATCACCTGTCCGTCCTGCTCCATAGTCACAACCTGAGGGCGACCCACTTCAAACTCAAAGCCTTCACGGCGGAGTGTTTCGATTAACACAGAAAGATGCAACTCACCACGACCAGAAACTGTAAACCCAATACCGTCGTCTTCTACGCGCAGCGATACATTTGTCTCAAGCTCTTTGTTGAGACGGTCACCAATTTGACGTGACGTATTGTACTCCGCCTCCTTGCCTTTCATAGGACTCGTATTTGGTCCAAGGTACATGCTAAGTGTAGGTGCTTCGATATCGATTGTTGGAAGGGCTTCTGGGTTCTCTTTGTCGGCTATTGTGTCTCCGATATGCGCATCTGCAATACCAGTAATTGCCACGATATCGCCAGCAACTGCCGTGTCGATTTCTTCGCGGTTGAGGCCACGATATCCAAATATTTTATCGATACGGCCGTTAATCCGTACGTCATCACGTTTCATGAGTATGACAGGCATTGATTTCTTTACGTTACCACGAGTGACACGACCAATTGCATATTTACCAAGGAAAGAATCGTATTGCAAACTTGTCACGAGAAGCTGCAGTGATCCACCCGCATCTACCTTCGGTGCAGGAATGTCTTCTATGATTGCTTTAAAAATTGGTGCGAGATCCGCATGTTCAGATGCGTTATCTGGCAACATTGGCCATGCTTTACCCTCACGTCCAATCGCATAATACACTGGGTATTGCAGCTGGTCATCGCTAATTGCAAGCTCTAAGAATAGGTCGGCAACCTCATCGAGTACTTCGTCGATGCGGCGAGACGGCTTGTCGATCTTGTTGATCACGACAACAGGCTTGAGCCCAAGTTCAAGCGCCTTACTGAGTACAAACTTTGTCTGTGGCATTGGGCCTTCTTGCGCATCTACAATCAGGAGCACTCCGTCGGCCATATTAAGTGTGCGCTCTACTTCACCAGAGAAGTCTGCGTGTCCTGGCGTATCGATGATGTTGATTTTGTAATCATCATGATAAATTGATGTTTGTTTCGCGGTAATAGTGATCCCTCGTTCATGCTCTTGATCGCCACTATCCATAATAAGATCCTGGCTCATCTCGGCCTGGTTGTCCCTGAATGTATGTGACTGTTTGAGAAGTCCATCTACCATGGTCGTCTTACCATGGTCGACGTGTGCGATAATCGCAATGTTGCGTATGTTGCTTGCGTCTTTCATAAAAATAAGCTCGTATTATCACGAGCAGCCCTTAGGTCTATTCTACCACTATTATACGCTTACGTAAACTCCCATAGCTATGCATAAAAAAACCACCCCGCAGGATGGACTTTTTATGGTGGGCGCTGAGGGGCTCGAACCCCCGACCCCTTCGGTGTAAACGAAGTGCTCTAGCCAACTGAGCTAAGCGCCCGGATCGTTTTGTAACTCAGTTATTATAGCGTAAAACTCTTAGCCGTGCAATATGTGTTTTTGTAATATGTGCCCATTTCAAATTAAATATTCTTCAATAAAAGAGAGGTCAATTAGACCTCGATTTTATTTGGTGCGGTGAAGAGGACTTGAACCTCCACGAGCGCAATGCTCACTAGCCCCTCAAGCTAGCGCGTCTACCAATTCCGCCACCACCGCATAGTGGTATATATTGTATCAATAGTGCGTCTTCAATACCCGTCTGATTATACCGACATTACGGTGTTTTGTAAACAGTACCCTGCTGTGCTGTCCAATAAATGACGTCATTGTAGCGGTCGTGACCCGTCACCAAGTTTGCACGACTATCAAATGTCGTAAGTTTATTTGTATGGATATAGGTCAACTGAGATTGATACAAACCAATTGCCGGTGCATCGCGATACCACTGCCTCACAAATGACTTGTACTTTTCCGCCCGCAGGTCGCCCTCTACTCTGAGTCGCGCAGAAGAGAGCGCGTCATCACTAATACCATTGCGATAGCTGGAGAAGTTCAATCCACGCTCCGTAGCCTGTGAAGAATGCCAATACGCATACACATCCGGGTCAGAACCTAGGTACAATTCGTGCACCAGTACGTCAAAGTCTCGTGGTTGCAATACCGTGCTGGCAAGATTCTGTGTAGGATCACTTGTATCAACCGTTTGGACTACCACCTCAACCCCGAGCGCACGCCATTGCTTAGCAAGATTAGCGACTACAGGCTCGTAATCAGCGTCTTTAATAGAAAGGACTTTTAGAGTGAGTGGCTGCTCATCCTTAAACCGTTTTCCGTCGCGACCTTTTTTCCAGCCTGCAGCATCAAGCAATGATTCAGCACGTTTAGTATCAATAGACGGCTTCTCAACTCCAGACAGATCTGTCTGCCTTGGCAGAATTGGTGCGTCGAGGGCCGTGTACTCAGTCGGTAGCGCGGCAATGGCCTTTTTTGTGTCGGTACCAAGCTGTAATGCTTTTCTAATCTCACTATCGCCAAGTGTCGTGGAGGTACGTGTATTAAACAATGCATACACACCAGAGTGGACAGGCTCAGACCTAGCACTATACTCTTCCGATCCATCGAACTGCCTGAATGAGCTTGTCGACAGACCACTCACAGCATTCACGGCACGACTCCGCAATGCGCGCGTCAAACTATCTTGACTGCCGTACAGATGCAACTGAAATCGCTCAATTTTCGGCGCACCATCATAGTACTTTGCATTTCGGTTCATATGCACAACCGTATATGCATCACGACCATCGACATCCTGACGCATATTGAAACTAAAAGGACCAGAACCGACAGGTCGAGTAGAAAAGTTCGAATCGCGCACTTCACTCGGCGATACTGTACTCAAGATATGCTTAGGAACAATATAAAAAGTCAATGCACTTGGAAACGGCGCATATACCGCAGGCAGTATGAAATCTACTGTGCGCTCATCTATTTTTTTGATTTCGATATTTGCCCAATTAGAACTTACTGCAATACGAGCCGTCGGGTCTTTCATAAGTTCGAACGTGTACACTACATCATCGGCTGTAAGACGGGTGTTGTCATGCCAGAACACTGTCGACTTGAGTGTGACACGGTAGCGTTTACCGTCGTCATGGACAGAATACCGTTCAGCCAAATCACCCTGAATAGCTCCCGTTCTGTCGTGACTAAAGAGTGAAGAAAACATCAAACGTGCCGCAGCATTTTCACCCGACGTACTCACATAGAGTGGGTTAAGTGTTGCAACGTCGCTGCGCACGCCTTCTGCATACGTGCCGCCTTCTACACCTGCAGCAGTCGTATACGACATCTGATAGAGAAAAAACTGTGCGGTGGCAAGGCCAATTAACACACCCATACCCATCAGCCATATGGCAATGTGACGTCGTACTTCGCGCGCATTATGTATACGCGCGACTATAAATTGATGTGCGTGTTTTAGTGTTGCAGACTCAGCTCGACGAGCGCGCTCAGAGAACTTTCCAGGTTTGATGTTGATGCGCTGGAATTTGTTCCACCTTTTGTCTGGGTTTGCCACAGGTTATTATGCCCCCAAAGATGGTACGAGTAGCGCCGCAAGAATAGAGAGGACAAACACAACTGCCATGACAATGGTAAACTCAAATAAACTCTTATCGATTCCTCGACGTGCCGTAAAAAGTTCACCAGAACTACCAAACCCTGCACCGAGTGATGCACCACGCTGCTGGAGTAAAATGGCAAGGGTCATCAATACACCCGAACCAACAGTCACAATTTGCAGAATAATATCCATCTCTCTATACTTCCTCTCGTTTTTTCGTAATCTGTAGCTCCAGAGCTGCACTTACTATATAGTTTATCAGACTGAGAAGCATTCCTGCAAAAATTGAGTTCAAAAATGTCATCGATAGACCAGGTGTCATTTGCAGCGCGAGCCATACCATAAGGCCGTTTACTACAATAATAAACAACCCGAGCGTTACTAAGATCGCAGGAAGTGACAAGATGATGATAATTGGGCGCAGCAACGTGTTAAGCAAAGAAAACACGAGGCCAGCTAGCAGGAACAGTGCAACACTTTCATCGACCTGCTGTTCGGTCACACCCGCACCGAGCAATCGTACCGCGACCCAAAGCCCAAACGAGTTTAGTAGCCACCTGACAGTAAATATAGCGAGTTGTTGCCTCATGATTATTTATAATTATATCACAAGCGCGACGAAAGTTTTTTACTTAAATTTCGGTGACCGCTATCCGTGATGAGAATATCATCCTCAATGCGCACACCTATGCCTTCTTCTGGTATATAAATACCTGGCTCGACTGTCAGGAGCATACCTGGCCGGAACTCAGTTGGTGCGCCGAGCGAATCATGTACATCGACACCGAGCCCATGACTAATCGCATGCGGAAAGTACGTGCGGTATTGTTCGCTGTCAAGCGAATCAACTAAGTCCAGTTCAACTAGCGCCTGCTTCATGCGCATGTCTGCTTGCTCACTGTACTGCCTTACATCTAGACCAGGTCGCAACAGGTCAATAATATCGCGATGAGCAGATTGCACCGCTACATGCACTGCCCGTTGACGTTTTGTAGCCTCACCATACGCATACGTCCGCGTGATGTCCGCCGCATAGTGTTCTACTTGCGCACCTACATCGAGCAATACCAGTGATTTCTTCGAAAGCCTCGCATTATTCTCAACGTAGTGCAAGGTGCAGGCATTGCTACCCGCCGCCACGATGGGATCATACGCATGACCTGCTGCACCAGCCCTCCTAAAGCCGCTGGTGATATCGGCTTCTACTTCATATTCATGTCTGTATGTCGCAAATTTTTCGTGCACATCTTGTAGCATGCGAACAGTGAGGTCGATAGCAAACTCAATTACTTTAACCTCAACAGGCTGCTTAATAGCCCGTAGTTTCGCGAGTGTAGGTCGAAAATCCTGCACGTCTGCAAACTGTCTTGCAAGACGCTCACGCATCTCACGCATCGCAGGATTTAATGTAAATTCAAACGCCTCAGCTCGCCCTGGTTGATCAATCGTATAGACAAGTCGGTGCTGCCGCGCAATTTGCGCGAGTAAATCATTGGCTGCATTCCTAGTAATTACTTCGTCGACACCGCTAACTTGCATCGCTTGCTCTGGCGTTATTTCGCCGTCAAATAACGCATGAACAGGATCGACGTCTGGCGACACGAGCCATGATTTACCACGCGTTGCATCGAGAATAAGCCACCACCCCGCCCTCTCGATACCAGTGAGATACCAAAAATTCGCTTCTTGTTCAAACCGAAAGGCGGCATCATGGCTTCGCTGCATAGCGCCATACGCGCTCGCCACCAATACACTACCCTCAAGTAGGCCCATTGCTCTTTGACGATTCGTGGCAAAAAATTCGGCTGTTAATAATTTCTTCATAATATTAGCGTATCATAATCGCTCATCTACTCATGCTATAGATATGTCATCAATTGTACGGTCTTACCTTCTCCGATTACTGCCACAATTTGCGCCCGCTCTGCCATTTTTATACCCCGCACACTACCAAACGCCTTCATAAGTTTTTTGCGCGTCGCAGGACCGATACCTGGAATGTCTTCGAGTACGCTCTCTGTCTGCTTTTGTCGCCTGAGTACTGTATGGTAGCTCACCGCAAAACGATGTGACTCATCGCGAATACGCTGAAAGAGCTTGATAAGATCCGTATGTGAATACGTGCGTGTGCTCGCGCGAAGATTGCGCGAATGCGACGAGGCATTCATCTGACCTGGATGTAAATTTATGATATAAAAATCTTTAGAGCGCGTGATCACGATATCGTCTTGTGGCCCCGAAGCTCGTGCCGCAAGCTGCGTGGTATCGACATGAGAACGTGAGGCATGCACAATCAGCTCTTCTTCACGCTTCGCAATACTCACGAGCGGGCACCGTATGCCGCGCTCGTCAAGTGCGCGCGCGGCTGCCTCCAGCTGTCCTTTGCCTCCATCGATCAACAGAAGATCAGGTAGTCCCCAACTGCCAATATTTTTTGGGCTAAAACGTCGCAACAGCGTGTCATATATATTCGTATGATCATCATTCTGTTGTAGTTTTGCTTTAAACTTTCGATACTCCGCACGATCACTTACGCCGTT
>CALGUM010000036.1 GCA_937902295.1 uncultured Candidatus Saccharibacteria bacterium
GGCACATTAATGCAATGCGTCAAAAACTTGAGCACGCTATCGAACAAAAAGAACTGGCTATGCAGTCTGCTCGTGTTGTTGCGCTCGATGTGACAGCGCCGTTTGATATCAACGGCGCAATGCCTCAGTTGCTGCCGACCGAGCAAGGCTCCTCACATCCACTGCGCCAAGAGATCGCGAAGATTATCGATATCTTTGGCCGTATGGGATTTGCGGTTGCAGAGTCGCGCGAGATTGATAATCAATACAATATGTTTGAATCTCTCAATTTTCCAAAAGATCACCCCGCGCGTGATGATTACGACACGTTCATGACGGTGCAAAAAGACAAGGACGGCGCACCTTTTATTGCCCCGGCTCACACCAGTACTATGCAGAATCGTTTGCTTCGCCAATATAGCGATAGTCTTGCGCAGGGTGAGCCAATTGCAGCGATCGTACCAGATCGGGTGTTTCGCAATGAAGACCTTGATGCTCGTCACGAGCACACTTTCTACCAAGTCGAAGGCGTATATGTAGCGAAGGGTGTGCATGCAGGAATGTTGATCGCAACACTGCAAAACTTTTTGAGCGAGTACTACGCAAAAAGCATTAAAGTCCGCGTCAATCCGTTCTACTTTCCATTTACCGAGCCAAGTTTTGAAATGGCATTGAGCTGCCCATTTTGTGATGGAAAAGAAAGCGATTGTAAGGTGTGTAGTGGAGAGGGATGGATAGAACTACTTGGATGCGGGATGATTCATCCGAACGTGCTGCGTGCGGCCAATATTGATCCTAATGAGTTTACGGGTTTTGCATTCGGCTGCGGTATTGATCGTCTTGTGATGATGAAACATGGCATCGAAGATGTTCGGTATTTTGAAAGTGCAAAATTAGACTTTTTGAAACAATTTTAAAGAATATACAACGTACATAGAAATATAATTGGAATAAGTATTTATGAAAATCAGTCTAAATATCATCAAGCAATACATCAACTTCCAGCTTCCGCCTGTAGATGAGCTTGTGCAGCGCATTAATGAGCAACTTGGTGGCGTAGAAGAGGTGATTGATCTCGGAGCAAAGTATAAAGATGCGAAAGTTGTCCGCGTCGTGGAATGTCAAAAGCATCCAGACGCTGATCGTTTGCAGGTATGTCAGGTCGATGATGGGTCGGGAGATCTTGTGCAGGTCGTATGTGGTGCACCAAATGTCCATGCTGATATGTGGGCGGTGTGGTTGCCTTCAGAAAGCATAGTGCCAAGCACCTACGGTACCGATGAAGAATTTACTTTAGGCGCACGTGCACTGCGCGGCGTCATGAGTCATGGCATGCTCGCGGCTGCTGACGAATTAGATATCGGCAGTGATCACGATGGAATTGTAGAAATTAATCCAGATGAGTGGCGACCAAGTGACCTTGCGGTTACTCCAGGTGCAAACTTTGCTCACATGTACGGACTCGACGACACTATTATCGATATCGAGAACAAAATGTTTACGCATCGACCCGATCTTTTCGGTCAACTAGGTGTGGCTCGTGAAATTGCAGGTATTTTGGGATATGAGTTTCAAAGTCCCGATTGGTATCTTCAGTCTCCGGTATTTGCATCTGCTAGCGAATTAGAGCTTGATGTATTTAATGATGCCTCCGAAAAAGTTCCTCGGGTGATGTTTGTTACTATGAAGGACGTGCATGTACGACCAAGCCCATTGTGGCTGCAAACAGCTTTGGTGGCTATGGGTTCAAAGCCAATCAATAATATTGTTGATGTGACGAATTACCTCATGTTACTTACGGCCCAACCTACCCACGCGTATGATTACGAGAAAATTCGTGAACGTACGATCGGTGCACGGTATGCAACATCGGGCGAAACACTCACGCTACTCAATGGAAAAACGTACGAACTACACGAAGATGACATTGTAATTGCCGATGGGCAAGGTGCGATAGGTCTTGCGGGAATCATGGGTGGCAGTGAGAGTGAGGTGTCGCACGATACAAAAAGTATCGTGCTTGAAGTGGCAACATTCGATATGTATGCAGTACGTAAGTCTGCGATGCGTCATGGACTATTTACCGATGCAGTTACTCGGTTCAATAAAGGCCAAAGTCCTCGGCAAAATGATCGCATTGTAGGTCAGCTCCTTGCGCACATGACAGACGTATCTGGTGCAGCCCAGGCAAGTGACGTGTATGACATTGCAAGCGATGCAATACATACACCACATCAGTCGAGTGTAGACGTTGAATTTATTAACCAGCGGCTTGGGCTGGAGTTTAGTGCCGAAGAGGTCGGGACGTTCCTAGAAAATGTAGAATTTTCCACTGAGGTGAGTGAAACAATTGTCTATACGGTGCCGTTTTGGCGTACGGATATAGAACTACCGGAAGATATTGTCGAGGAGGTCGGTCGACTCAATGGTTTTGCGGCGCTACCGCAGGAGTTGCCGCGTCGCAGTGCGGCAGCTGCAGCACGCAATCCAAGTGTGGAAACGAATGAGCGCATACGGCAGCTTCTTACGCGTGCGGGCGGCAATGAAGTGCTGACGTATAGTTTTGTGCATGAGCAGTTGTTAAAAAAATCTCAGCAGGATCCAGTCCAGGCGTTCAAACTTAGTAACGCACTGAGCCCGCATCTACAGTATTATCGACTGAGTCTTGTGCCAAGCCTACTCGACAAAGTCCACACGAATAGTAAGTCGGGGTACGACAATTTTCTACTTTATGAGTTCGGTAAGGCCCATCACACTGCAGTGCACGAAAGTGATGGCCTACCCAAAGAACTCGGCCGTATTGCGGGAGTGTATATATCTACTGAGAATACTGTCAATGCACCGTATTATCACGCACGACGCACGGTAGATTTTATACTTGATGATATCGCTCCAAGGGCACGCGCAACATATACTCGACTGGACGAGTATGTCATACCTGAGTTTCCGCCTTTTATGCAGATGCTCGCACCATTTGAACCCAAACGCAGTGCAGTCGTGGAGCTTGACGGCAAGCCTGTCGGAATTGTAGGTGAGCCACTCGCAAGCGTTGCGAAAGGGTTTAAGTTGCCGGAAGGCTCAGCGATGTTCGAGCTGTTCCAATCACCACTTATTGGCCATGATAGCAAAGAGTATATCCCACTATCACGCTACCAGGCCACGAAACGCGACGTGAGTTTTGTTGTTGCGGAAGATGTACGCTATGCGTCTATACTCAATGCGGCTGAAAGTGCGCATGCTGACACTGCTGTTCGAATCGAAGCATCACTCAAAGATATTTATCGTCAACACGAGTCCAGCGAAAAGACATTCACTTTGCATTTTGTGGTGACGCCCTATGATCGTACCTTGAGTTCCGATGAAGCCAATGAAATTGTAGAGAGTGTCGCGCATGCAGTCTGCCTTGCTACAGGCGCTCGAATTGGGTAGTAGCAAAGAAGTATGAAAGAGCTACTGCGAGTTTTTGGGTACACAAAAAAACTAAGAGGCATGTTAATAGTCGTTACGGGGTTATCTGTAATTGCTGCGATTTTGTCGCTTGCCCAACCATTTATTATAAGTTTTGCAACCGACAGTATTGTCGAGATATTGTCTGGTGACTCATCGTCTGATCCTCTTGTTGTTGCATGGTTTGCGCTCGCACTCCTGGTAGCTGGAGTGGTGCGCGTATTGGTTGATGATGTTGGTGGATATTTGGGAGATGTCGTGGCAGTGCGCATGCAGCAGCAACTTTCAAATCAATACTATCGCCATCTATTAACCCTGCCGCAACGCTACTTCGATAATGAGCTCACAGGAAAAATCATTAATAGGCTTAATCGTGCAATCAATGACATCACGCAGTTTGTTAATTTTTTTGCAAATAACCTGCTGAGTATGATTCTGACTGTAGTGATTTCAGCAGCTGTCATGGTGTGGTATAGCTGGATATTAGCACTGATTGTTGTAGTTACAATGCCTATATATTTTTATCTTACTGCGCGTACGAGTGTGCAATGGCAAAAGTTTGAGGCAAAGAAGAATACTCACTATGATGTGGCGAGTGGGCGTTTTGCAGAAGTAGTAGCGCAGGTGCGTCTTGTAAAAAGTTTCAATGCTGAACGGAGCGAGCGTCGTCAGTTTGCGCGACGTTTTGCTAGTATGGTGAGTTTGACAAAAAGCCAATCACGATACTGGCACAAAATGAATGCCGCCAGAAACCTTATGTTGGTTATCATGACAAGCTCTGTATTTGGAATTCTCTTTTACCAGACTGCCGATGGGCAGCTTACGATAGGACAGCTGGTGCTACTAGTGGCACTGTTTCAGCAGATGATTTCGCCGATGCAAAATATGAGTTTCTTTGTTGATATTACACAACGGGCAGTTGCAAACAGTAAGGATTACGCAGAAGCAATGCGGGAGCAGCCCGAGCGTAGTGATGATAAAAATAGTCAAACTCTTGATGCTCGTAATGCTCGTGTTGAGCTCAGTAATGTGCAATTTTCATATACCAACTCTAAGCAGGCGTTGAAAAATATCTCATTTACAATAGAACCAGGTGAAAAGGTGGCGCTTGTGGGGGAAAGCGGCGGTGGTAAGTCAACCATCATTAATCTGCTTATGCGACTATATACTCCAGATAAAGGTGCGATATACATAAACGGTAAAAATATTGCTGAAGTATCCCAAGCAAGTCTTCGGCAATCTATCGCAACGGTATTTCAAGATGCATCGCTATTTAGTGGCACGATACGAGAAAATATTACCTATGGTAATCTGGATGCAACTGATGAAGCCGTAGAACGTGCCGCTCGAGCAGCAAATGCATACGATTTTATTAGTCAATTGGATGATGGGCTTGCGACAGAAATTGGTGAACGAGGCATTAAGTTAAGTGGAGGGCAGAAGCAGCGCTTGGCTATTGCACGGGCATTACTCAAGGACGCGCCGATTCTAGTACTAGACGAAGCCACCAGTAGTTTAGACAGTAGGAGTGAAGCCATAGTACAAGAGGCTTTAGAGCGCCTTATGAAAGGTCGCACAGTACTCATTGTTGCACACCGTCTCAGTACGATCGCACATGTTGACACAATCGTGACGCTAAAGCGTGGAGTTGTCGACGAAATCGGTACCCCTGCGCACTTGGCAAAGACGGATGGAATCTATGCCCAGTTGCTTGAATTGCAAACTGCTACTACTGAAAATGCACAACAAAAACTTGCACAGTTTGATATGTCCGCGTAAGTTGTCATGCTATACTAGTTGCAGATAAATATTTGAGAGAGGGAGAATATGGCGACATCGAAAGCGCAACGTATCGGTATTATTATCATTGCCGTAGTGATGATTGTGGGTACAGTTGGTTCATTTTTTATTATGATTGTGGCAAATGATAATGCCACGCGCGATCAAGTTATTCAGCAAGAGCAAGAAGCTGAGCAGATGGCTGAGTTCGAGAAGCAAATGGCTGAGATGCAGAAAGAACAAGCTGCGGAAGCTAAAAAGCTCTCAGAAAAGTATTATGAAGAATTTGCGCAGTACGAGTCCTTGCCAGCACCATTCGATGCAAGTAAGGCAAAGAAGCTTGAGAAAAACGATCTCAAGCAGGGTACAGGTCAAGAAATTACTCAAGATACACGCTACCGCGCCTATTACATTGGATGGAATGAACAAGGTAAGGTATTCGATGGCTCGATCGAAGACGGTGCACTGAAAATGCCGCTCGAAGGTGGAGCTGGTCTCATAGAAGGCTGGGTAAAAGGCGTTGAAGGAATGAAAATTGGTGGAGTTCGCACCATTACTATTCCAGGAAACATGGCATATGACACAGACCAAAATGCAGATATTAAAGCAAACGCACCGCTGAAGTTTGTCGTGATGGCAATTCCACCTGCTGGTGATGACGAATAAAGGCGCTACCATGAGCGAAGAAATCAAAGAAGTGGTGATGATAGGTGCGGGGCCAAGTGCTCTCACTGCAGCAATCTATACGACGCGAGAAGATATAGACACGACCTTGTATGAAAAGGCTACTATCGGGGGGCTCGCTGCGATTACTGATCAAATAGACAACTACCCGGGCTTTGCCGAAGGTGTTTCTGGCATGACGCTGGCAAGCCAGCTCCAGACTCAGGCCGAACGTTTCGGTGCGCATATTGATTTTGGTGATATCACCGACCTCAAGCGAGTAGATGATGTTGTTGAGCTGCTGGTTGATAATAAACCAGTACGTGCAAAAGCGGTACTTATTGCTACTGGTAGCGATTACAAAAAGCTCGGCATACCGGGAGAGGTGGAATATTATGGACGCGGTGTGCACTACTGTGCAACATGTGACGGCGCATTCTACAGAGAAAAACGGCTCGTTGTAGTAGGTGGCGGTAACTCAGCTGTGCAAGAGGCGATCTTCCTCACGCGTTATACAACGCATATAGATCTATTAGTTCGGAGTACATTAAAAGCAAGCGACGTATTGCAGCGCGAGCTGCAAAAGTTTGTTGAAGAAGGGAAGATATCAGTACATTATGGTGTCGTACCGACAGCTATCGTGGCCGAAGACACAAAAGTTTCACGTGTTGATGGCGTGCAAAACGGCGAGTCTGTAAGTTATGAGACTGACGGTATCTTTGTGTTTATCGGCCTCAAGCCAAATACTGATTTCTTGAAAGAAAGTGGCGTTGAGCTTGATGATGTTGGTCTTGTAAAGACCGACACCACACTTGCTACGAGTGTTCCAGGCGTGTTTGCCTCAGGAGATGTTCGTAGCGGTGCAACCATGCAGATTGCAAGTGCGGTGGGCGAAGGGGCTACAGCCGCTTTGGCAATTCGTGAATATCTCGAGACACTACACCGAGCCTAACGTTCAAGCGTATCTCGTATGCGCTTGGGGTAATCGGTTATAATCGCATCAAATTTTTGCGACCGAGCAATTTTTGCTGCGCGCGGACGATTTACTGTATATACATAGGTAAATAGTTTAAAACGCTGCGCCAGTGCCATCACGAACATACTGATGTGATGGCGATGAAACCCGAGGGCCGAGAGCTTGATTGAGCGCTGGTAAAATATAAATTTGTAGGGATTTTCACCGTGTAGCATGCCGAGCCGCGCGTGAGGAGACAGACGGCGTGCGATCTTTAATTCAGTAGCTCTAAAAGATGATATAAGGCAGTGTTCCCAATCCTTATCCTGTGTAATGTAGCGAGCTGAGAGTAAGCCAATGACAACATCTGCACTTCCTTTTGACTTAAGCTCTATGTTTAGGAACGTTTTGCCCCAAAAAGTATCGAGGACATCAATGAGGGTGGGAATGGTGTGATTTGGGAGGAGCTCATGCAACTCACTCAGACTGAGGCGGTGTATTTTTTTATTTATTTGATGCGTCGAACGTAGCGTACGGTCATGTACCACGATGGGTGCGTTGTCGCGCGTAATGCGTACATCAAACTCAATTCCGTCTACACCTTGGGTGAGTGCGTGATGCATCGCATCGATAGTATTTTCTGGTGCTGGGCCATTTGCCCCGCGATGTCCGATTATAAGCATAGATATAGTATACTAGACTTAGAATGATAAGAGATAAAGTTTCGAGAGGAGTCTCACTGTGGCAGATTTTAACCAGATAGTATCACCCGGCGCTGTAGACGAAGGTAGAGTGAACGTTGTAGTAGAAATTCCTGCGGGTAGCAGTCATAAAATTGAATGGAATCGTGAACTTGCAGTGATGCAGCTCGACAGAGTTGAGCCAGCGATATTTGCGAAGCCAACAAACTATGGATTCATTCCACAGACACTCGATGAGGACGGTGATGAACTCGATGCACTCATTATCACCAATGAGCCACTTCCGACAGGAATATTCTTAGAAGCACGAATCATTGGTGTCATGAAATTTTCAGACGACAATGAAGTTGATGACAAAATTGTGGTAGTGCCTGCAGATGATCGATCTACAGGTAATGCAATTATGTCGCTCAGTGATCTACCGGCGCAGCTGATAAAGCAGATAGAATTCCATTTTAATCACTATAAGGACCTCAAAAAAGCTGGTACAACAGTTGTTGAAAGTTGGGGTGATATTGAGGAAGCAAAGAGTGTCGTTCACGAAGCGATCGATCGATGGAACGCACGTTAATTCATGCAAGATACGCGAGTTGTTAAGCTTTTGATTCATAGTGGGCGTGATGATTTTTTGGTGCTACGTAGAAGTGGTACTCATCCAACGCAGGCGCATATGGTAGACTTGCCCGGGGGCGAAATGGACAGAGGAGAGAGCGACCTGAAAGCACTAGACCGAGAAATTGCCGAGGAAACTGGACTCATACTTAATACAGAGGACGCGATTCATGTCGGCTTTGATGCTGAGTATGAGCCGGGTGTCGGTATGATGACAAGAGTGCTCTATATGCTGAAAATTGAAACAATCAGGCCACGCGTACAGCTGAGTGATGAGCATGAATCATTTGATTGGGTTAGCAAGGAAGCGCTGCGTGGGTTTGAGCCTCCATTTCAAGTCTTGGTGCAAACCGCAGTAGATTTTTATATGCCACCTGGAACGCAGGAGTGAGCTTGATCGAAGACTCACTAGATATCGTAGAGCGGACATTTCGTTCATTTTGTGATGAGCTGATGGCTTCGTACGGCAATATAGACTTTACTTTGAAAAAGGACCACTCACAGGTAACATATCTTGACCGTAAGATCGAGACAACGCTACGCAAGAAGCTGTCAGGCTTTAGTGAGCTTGGTTTTGAGGGTGAAGAGACTGGTGTTTTCGGCAGTAGAGATACATACTGGCTCATTGACCCTATTGACGGCACTGTGCCTTTTATACGAGGGTTACCGTATTGCACAAACATGGCAGCGCTTATAGACAATAATCAAGTAATCGCATCAATTATCTACGATTTTGTACATGATGCAATGTACGTCGCACGAAAAGATCACGGTGCCTACAAAAATGGTCATCCGATTTCTGTAAGTAGTCGCTCTCTTGATAATTCATATCTCGCAATTGAGTCGCCGAAATTTGCTGAAATTAGAAATCTCTTAGGTAATGATCGAATAAAATGCGTGACTCCGTTCTCAACAGCCGGGCATGGATTTATTATGACTGCAGAGGGAAAAATAGAGGGGAGACTACAGTACCAGGGGTTTGGGAAGAAGTATGATTATGCTCCTGGAGCACTGCTCGTGAAAGAAGCAGGTGGGAAGATTATTCCTCTTGGTGAAAAGGAGTATGGTGCGGAGTCTCTAAACTTTGCCGCAGTTGCGCCTACAGTTGGTGTCCGGGTGGTTTCTATATATGATCAGCTGGTTAGCCTCCATGAAAAAAATAATCATGAGCCACTGCAAGGTCACGTATAAAGCTAGACGCCGCATATCTTTATTGTTTTAAGAGTTCTTACGCTTACGGGTTGCTTTTTCGCGGATAATGGCAGTCGCGCTCGATATGCCCTCAATAATACCTAGCCGCTTGAGTTGCTGGCGAATCTTACTTTTTGCGTGTGAAGTTTTGACGAGATCAATCCATTCTTTCTTAGGCGAAGTCGTGCCGCGAACCACGATTTCCACTACATCTCCATTTGAAAGAGGCTTGTCGAACGCATGAATATTTCCATTTACTTTGCAGGCATACGCGTGTTTACCGACATCTCCGTGCACAAGGTAGGCAAAATCAAGTGGCAGCGCCCCTTCTGGTAAATTGTAAATATCTCCCTTAGGGGAATACACAAATATACGGTCGCCGAATAAATCTACATTGAGCTGTTCATGACTAATTTCCTCGTGGTTTTCGAGCTGCAACGCAATTTCTTGTAAGCGTGAAATCCATTGTAGCTGTGGTGGTAGCTGAGAAACATTTTTCTTTTTGGTGTAGTTCTTGCTTGTTTTTTGCTCGTGATAGTGAAAACTCGCCGCGAGACCACGCTCGGCATATTCATGCATTTCTTGTGTCCGTACTTGGAATTCAACAATTTGCTTGTTTGGTGTAATGACAGTAGTGTGAAGACTTTGGTATCCGTTTGGCTTGGGGACAGCGATATAGTCTTTTATGCGGGCAATCATAGGTTGATACATGCCATGAAGTATTCCAAGTACACGGTAACAATCTTCTTTTTTGGCGACGATGACGCGTAGAGCCATTAAGTCATAGACATCATCCATGTTGCCGTCTACTTTTTTGAGTTTTTTATAGAGGCTGTAGATACTTTTGACGCGTCCGTTAATTTCGAATTCGATGTGTTCACTGCGGAGTTTCTCTTCGACCTCTAGGCGTACGGCACCGAGCTTTCGTGTACTCTTGCCAAGACGTTTTTTCATCATGTTTTGTAGTCGTTGAAACTCTTTGGTGTCGAGGTAGCTGAATGCCAATTCTTCAATCTGCATGCGGACCTGTCCCATACCAAGCCGGTCAGCGATAGGTCCGAACACCTCTAGGCTTTCTTTGGCAATCTTCTTTTGTTTATCGGGGCGCATGTGGTTAAGAGTGCGAAGGTTATGAAGGCGGTCGGCGAGTTTAATGATTATGACGCGTACGTCCTGCGACACGGCGATGAGTAGTTTAGAGAGGTTGTCGGTAGTTTGCGGTAAATACTCTTCGAGATTTTGCATACCCGCGCGCGCCTGACCAACTTTCGTCACTCCATCTACTAGAAATGCGATGTCACCTCCAAACTTTGCCTCAATTTCTTCGAGTGTGGCATTGGTATCTTCGACAGTGTCGTGCAAGACTCCTGCTAAAATCGTGTCGATATCCATCCCCCAGTCCATGAGAATTGCTGCCACGGCGAGTGGGTGGATGATATAGGCTTCGCCACTTTTTCGTTTTTGGCCTTCATGGTGTGTGGTTGCGTAGGCGATGGCATGCTCAAGCTCGAGGAGTTGTCCTTCGTCGTAGAGGTCTTTTGCAAAATCAAGTACATCGCGTTTTTTCATGATAGTTACCAGTGTAGCAAAATAAGTAAAATTATGATATTATCCTCTTTCTCGCTTAATACCCCACTTGGCACGTACGCTTCAAGTGGGTTTTAAATTGTTTGCGTATAATTACGCAAGTGGTATACAATAAGCAGCAAAGAACTAATGCTTAGAAATGAGGGGGCAGGATAGGTATGAGTCAGACAAAAATCGCCATCAATGGCTTTGGGCGAATCGGACGCAATGCGTTTAAGATCGCATTCGAACGTAAAGATCTAGAGGTTGTTGCAATTAATGACCTTACAGATACGAAGACACTCGCATATTTACTCAAGCACGACAGTAACTATGGCACCTATCATCATGATGTATCAAGCGACGATGAAGGGCTTATAGTTGACGGGAAGCGTATCAAGGTCTTGGCGGAACGTGATCCTGCTGCGTTGCCGTGGAGATCTTTGGGCGTTGAGCTGGTAATTGAATCGACTGGATTTTTCACTGACAAAGAAGGTGCGAGCAAGCATGTGCAAGCGGGAGCTAAGCGAGTAGTTATTAGTGGCCCAACGAAAAGTGACGGGGTTGATACTATTGTGCTCGGCGCAAATGACGACAAAATTGCTGGTGCGACAGAAGTAATCAGCAATGCAAGTTGTACTACAAATAGTCTCGCGGCTGTCATGGCGATCCTTGATGCTGAATTTGGCGTAGAGAAATCACTTCTGACAACTGTGCATAGTTATACTGCCAGTCAAGCACTGCAGGATGCTCCCAAGAAAGATTTACGAGAAGGTCGAAATGCAGCTGAAAATATGGTGCCGACTTCTACTGGTGCCGCTATTGCTGTCACAAAAACGCTACCACAGCTCGAAGGTAAATTTGACGGGCTGTCGATTCGTGTTCCTACGCCTGTAGTTTCGATTAGCGATGTTACAGCGCTACTGAGCCGCGATGTAACGGTCGAAGAGATCAATGGAGCATTCAAAAAGGCAGCCGGTGAACCATACTATCAGGGTATATTAGGTGTGAGCGAGGAGCCTCTTGTGAGTCGCGATTACATCGGAAATTCGCACTCGGGAGTAGTTGATCTGCTTCTCACTAAAGTTGTCGGCGGCAATCTTATCAAGATTGCGGTTTGGTATGACAACGAGTGGGGTTACAGTAACCGACTTGTTGAGCTAGTTGCTGATGTCGCAAAGACGGTAGAGTAAGTACGTCCTCGCGTAGGGATAACCCGGGTGGTGCTATGTATGACATTCGTCTCATTTGTCAACAATATTTTTAAGGATACGGAGCGTACATCCCTATAATAGCAATACGACGTGTGCTATTTACAGAGGCAAGTATAATGCTTATACTAATAACATGAAGATATATCTCGGTGCCGATCATAATGGCTTCTATCTTAAGGAAAAAATTTTTGCGTATCTCAGTAAACGCGGACACGACATCAAGGACGTGAGCGAGGGAGAACTTGATACGCACGATGATTTCCCTGAATTTGCGCAAATGGCTGCATTGAAAATTATAGGCGATGAAGATGCAGACCCGCGCGCAATTCTCATTTGTGGCAATGGTCAAGGTATGGCGATCGCGGCCAATCGATTTCGTGGTATTCGGGCAAGTGTAATATGGGACGCGATAGAGGCTAAAATGACGCGTAGTGACAACGATAGTAATGTACTATGCTTGCCGGCGCGCGTGCTCGAAAAGGAAGAGGCCGAATGGAAGGCAATTATCGAAACGTGGCTTGAGACGCCGTTTGCCGCCGCGCCACGATTTAAACGACGTAATGCACAAATAGATGAGGTATAGAATATGAGCTTAATTGCACCCGCAGTATTAGCTGAAAATACAGATATGTATAAACAGGCTATAGATAAAATCCAACCTTTTGCCCAACGAGTTCACATTGATATTAGTGACGGAGAATTTGCCCCTACCTTTACGGTGGGCCTCAATGAAGTCTGGTGGCCAGATGGCTGGGAGGTTGATATTCACGCAATGGTCGCTCGTCCAGCAGAGCACTTGCAGATGCTTGTGCAACTCAAACCTAGTATGGTCATTTTTCATGCTGAAACCGATGTAGAGCAACTGCCTTCTGTACTTGCAACTCTTAAGCAGTACGACATTAAGGCAGGTGTGTCGTTGTTACGCTCTACAGTGCCGTCTTCTGTTTCGCAAATTATCCAGCAAGCAGACCATGTGATGGTGTTCACGGGAGACCTTGGTAGATATGGAGGGACAGCCAACCTCATGCAGCTAGAAAAGGTTCGACTCATTAAGCAGATTAACCCAGATGCCGAAATTGGCTGGGACGGTGGCGTGAATATAGATAATGCTTATACCCTTACGCAAGGGGGTGTCAACGTACTTAATGTTGGGGGTGCAATTCAAAACTCTATGGACCCGACTGCGACATTTAATCAACTCGTCGAAGAAATTAACAAACAAGGAGTTCTGTAGGTGGCACAACAATTAACGATCGACCAGATTAATCAAAAGGCAAATCAAATCCGACAGGATATTATCCGCATGCTTGAAGCTGCGGGGAGTGGCCATAGTGCCGGACCGCTCGGCTTGGCCGACATTTTTGCGGCTTTATATTTCGATATCATGAAGATTGATCCCAAAAATCCCGAGTGGGATGAGCGAGATTATTTTTTCCTCAGTAATGGGCATACCGTACCGGTGCAATATGCAGCTATGGCTGGAGCTGGTTTTTTTGATCGTGAAGAGCTACAGACACTGCGAAAATTCGGTTCACGGCTACAAGGACACCCAGAGCGAACTAAGCTACCAGGATTAGAAAATACAAGCGGTCCACTTGGAAGTGGCTTGTCTCAGGCTGCTGGTGTTGCATATACACTTCAGTATATCGATAAGCAGCCGCATCGTTTCGTGTATGCGGTGATGGGTGACGGCGAACTCAATGAAGGTAATATTTGGGAGGCAGCAATGTTTGCCGGAAAATACAAACTAGGTCAGCTAATCACATTTATCGACCGAAACAATATCCAGATTGATGGCAATACCGAAGATGTAATGCCGCTCGAAGATTTGCGCGGCAAGTGGGAAAGCTTTGGTTGGCACGTACAAGAGATTGATGGTCACAACGTGGAAAGTGTGATCGATGCCGCAAGTATGAGTAGAGCCATTTCAAATAAGCCCAGTGTGATAATCGCCCACACGATTCCTGGACGTGGGGTTGATTTTATGGAGTACGATTATCGCTGGCATGGTACACCACCAAATCATGAGCAGGCAAAAGAGGCGCTCACAAAGTTACGCACACTCAATGGAAAGATAAAGGCAGGAGAATAACTACATGAGGACACACTATCCATTACGAGATGATGTATTTGCCGATGATGTGGCGCAAGAACCAACACGGGCTGGGTTCGGTCGCGGACTGAAAAAAGCTGGTGAGGCCGACGAACGGGTTGTCGCACTATGTGCTGATTTGACTGAAAGTACACAAATGCATCACTTTAGAGATGCATTTCCCGATCGATTCGTGGAGATTGGCGTCGCAGAACAAAACCTTGTGACAGTGGCAAGTGGCATGGCCCGCGCCGGAAAAATTCCTTTCACTAGCAGTTACGCGGCATTTAGTCCGGGGCGTAATTGGGAGCAAATCCGCACCACAATAACGCTCAACGAACAGCCAGTGAAGATTGTAGGGTCACATGCTGGAGTGAGTGTTGGACCGGATGGCGCCACACATCAGATGCTCGAGGACATCGCACTTATGCGAGTGCTGCCAAATATGGTGGTTGTCGCACCCGGCGATAGTATCGAGGCAGAAAAAGCCACTCAGGCAATTGCACAGCACAATAGTCCGAGTTATATCCGTCTCGCGCGCGAAAAAACTCCGATATTTAGTACTGAAGACTCGCCGTTTGAAATTGGAAAAGCGTATGTACTGCGTGAAGGTCACGATGTGTCACTACTTGGCACAGGTACTATGACGTACCAATTGCTTAAGGCTGCTGAATTACTTGCCTCACACGGAATATCGGCAGAGGTTGTGCACGTACCAACAATTAAACCACTCGACGAAGATACCGTGCTGAGAAGCGTACGAAAAACAGGACGTGCGGTAACTGCCGAGGAGGCGCAGTCCGCAGCTGGGTTTGGCGGTGCTATTGCCGAGCTGTTATCAGAACAATTACCTACACCACTCAAGCGAATTGGTATGTATGATCGGTTTGGTGAATCAGGTGCACCAAATGAACTGCTAGACCATTTTGGTTTGAATGCCGAAAAGATGCAGCCAGTTATTCAAGAGTTTATTCATACTACGCCGCAATACCACAGGGAGCTACAATAATATGGGATTAACAATCAGCGAAATTCGTGACAATACAACGCGAGCAAGACATTTATACCAACGCACAAAACAGCAACGTTTTGCAGTTGGAGCATTTAACATCGACAATCAGGAAACACTTATTGCCGTCGTAAAAGCCGCGCATGCGCTCCAGTCGCCCGCATTAATTGAGGTGAGCGAAGGCGAAGTGAAGGCAATGGGCCTGCAAAATGTGCGTGATATGGTAGATAATTATAGAAAAGAATATGGTGTTGAACTGTATCTCAATCTGGACCATAGTCCATCAGTAGAGTCTTGTAAACGAGCAATTGACGCGGGGTATGAGTTTATTCATATCGATATTTCACAAGCGAATCACGAGGCGAGTGAAGAAGAAATTATCGAAAAGACTCGCGAGGTTGTAGAGTATGCGAAGTTTACCGGTGCGCTCGTAGAAAGTGAACCACATTATTTCGGCGGAAGTAGTAACGTGCATACCGAGGGTA
>CALGUM010000037.1 GCA_937902295.1 uncultured Candidatus Saccharibacteria bacterium
TGACCATAGCTTGGTTGAAGTGGCGTCCAGAATGGACCAGGCGCAACACCATTAACCCGTATCCCTTTTGGCGTTAATTGCTGAGCCAAGCCTCTGGTGAGGTTCGTGATCGCACCCTTTGTCGATGCGTAGTCGATAAGACCCGGAGAGGGCTGCGTCGCTTGTATGGACGTGGTGTTGATGATCGTCGCCCCAGCTGGAAGATACTGTAGTGCCTCTTGCACAATCCAAAACATCGCGAATACATTGACTGTAAATGTGTCGACAAGTTGTGTCGTAGGAATGGTTGCGATATCTTCGTTGTGTACCTGCTTACCGGCGTTGTTTACTACGATATCTAGACCGCCCAGTTCCTCGTACGCACGATGAGCTAGACTTCGAGCATACGCTTCGTCTGTTAAATCTCCTGGCAAGGCAACTGCTTTTTGACCGGCAGATTCAATTGCCTGTATCACTTCATCGGCATCGCCTTGCTCGCTAGGAAGATACGCGATTGCCACATCGGCTCCTTCGCGTGCATAGGCAATAGCAACGGCCCGTCCTATGCCGCTATCACCTCCCGTAATCAATGCCCTGCGGCCACTTAGTCGCCCGTGACCGTGATAACTTTCCGCCCCGTGATCAGCACGAGGGGTAAGTTCGCTATCGAGCCCAGGCTCACTTTGGCGCTGCTCAGGAATGTCGCCCTGTTTAAATTGCTTTCGTGGATCTTGTATAGATTCTTTCGATACCATATTTGCTCCTTTCCATGACTATATACTACGCTACGCGCTCGCCTGAGGCTGTTACATATATCACAAAGCAAATAGACTATTGCTTGACAATTGAAATTGCGTTGGGCTCGATATCACAGACAATCATTGCTTCCGGTCGAGCTATCATGCCATATCGAAAATATTTTACATTGACTACAGTGCGCCAATAGCGATCGATCATTGTATCTACTGTCTCATTGCGCTTAAATGCATCTTTTATTTGATCAAACAAATCTAAATCGGATGCATAGCAATACTCAGCGGCAACATCAAGCGTGAGTATTGCCTGTTGACTGCGTTCATACAATTGGGCAAACGAGATTTTATCACCACAAGTTATGTCGATAATATTGGTATCAACTGATATATACGCGTAAATATTACTTACACGACTCACCCCGAGCTTTTTAATGCTCGGGGTGCGCAAAGTGTCAAATAGTTGGTTAAGTTCATCGTCAATAGAAGATGTCTTACTGGATTGAGGTGTCGCAATCTGCAGTAGCCCCTTCTCTATGACGGAGTCGAGGTGACTGCTACTGATCTCATGATAAAAAATTATTTTTTGTCTTCCTCTATCACTTCGTTTACATTACACGCAGTACAGAGGGGCTGAAATTCGTCGTGTCTTTTGCAAGGTGTAAGCATTGCTTTATCCTCCTTATAGCGCCCTAATTGGCACATTTAACTCTTTATCATTGCCCTTTGTGACCAGAGCAACCGAGAGATACAATAGACTATCTCCCTCTTTTATTATCAACCGTATAGGCTTTTGCTGTCAACATCGTGTAGCACCTGAAAGGTGTATGATTTTATCAAGTGTTAGGTATCTTCGACTATATTGCCCTGGGCAGGTATGCCACCGGTATCCTTGAGGTGTGTGGCGGCATGGAGCAGGTTATAAACCATAAAGGTAACGTTTCGATTAGTAAACTCATTTTCTGGTCCGCCCGACCCCTCCTCTAGGTAGCTTGGCCCGGGACCTACCTCACCAATCCAACCAGCATCGGCTTGCGGAGGGATAGTAAACCCAAGATGCTGCAAGCTATACAGGATGTTCATCGCACAGTGCTTGATACCATCTTC
Organism: uncultured Candidatus Saccharibacteria bacterium; assembly: GCA_937902295.1. Taxonomy (GTDB): domain Bacteria; phylum Patescibacteriota; class Saccharimonadia; order Saccharimonadales; family Saccharimonadaceae; genus Mycosynbacter. The sequence goes on from CALGUM010000037.1 coordinate 1,839, forward strand.
GTTGCCTGTAATAATACACCCTCCTACCTTGCCGTAGTAGATATACTGCCCTTTGCTGTTGAGCTGTGCAGACATTGCATAGAGTCGCTCTGTAAGCTTTTTTGTTTCTGAACTATTATCACCGAGCCAAATAGGGCCACCGACCACTACGATATCGGCAGCTTGTACTTTTTTAAACAGTTCTGGCCAGTCATCGTGATCCCAGCCATGTTCGCGCATA
>CALGUM010000038.1 GCA_937902295.1 uncultured Candidatus Saccharibacteria bacterium
TATATAACCAAAGAGCCCCGCGAGAAGCGGGGCAAGAGTGTTGTGGTGGGTATATCGTAGAGCGAATGCTACAAGCATTTTTCTGTTTTTTGTAAAATGTTTGTTTTTGTAACTTTCGCTGTTTCTTACTCTACACGGCAGCGTAATAAAGCACAAGCATAAAAGTCAATTTGACAACAAATAATAGCGTATAATAGAAATATGAAGCTTGCACACCCCTCATCTGCACCGAGAATCAATACGCCAAGACTATATCCGCTTGTGGTACTGTTTGCGGCTATCGTAGTGGCTGCAACTGTAGTGCTCTTGTTTTTCCTCGACAAGGTAGTGGACTTTGTGCTGCCCCATAGCGCCGGGGGAAGCGTGGGTGTGGTAGTTGTCCTACTGACTGCAATTGCTGGCGTGTTCTCATTGCCGTATTTGCTACGCATGGAAGTAAGTCCTTTTATGAGGGTAGCGAGTTGCGCGGCAGTGTTCGCGACGGTGTCTGGATGGATGCTCGGGCTATGGTGGTTAGAGATGAATACGGATGCACCATACGTATCAAGCGGGCTCGTAGCAGTGTATGCTGCACTTCTATGGGCTGTAGGATGCGTATGGGTGGTCGGCTCTCCACTCACCGGATTGAAAAAACATAGATAAAGTGCTATATTGGATGAAGTTCTTCGAGGGAATTGATCAATTCTATCGAGCAATCCAGAGAAGAATAACCAGCGTATTGGGGATTAGCCAAGCGGTAAGGCAGTGGGTTCTGGTCCCATGATCGGGGGTTCGAATCCCTCATCCCCAGCCAAGTAGAAAAAATTTCGCCAGAGAGAGCTAAGCTCGAATCATTAGGCTCAGATAACGACTTCATAACAGGGGTCGTTTTTTGATTGTCTTCTTGATTTTCGTTGCTATTGATGGTTATATCACTCATATTCTACCTCCCCAAGATTTCCTTGGTTTTTAACGTTTTATTGGCTATCACCGATGCGAATTTACTGTATTTAACAGATACAGCACCATCGCTGTAGGTGAACGAAGAGAAAAGTTTGGTCAATATAACTCGCTTCTGGTCTATTGTGCGAGTTTGGTACAATTTTGCGGGACGGTGTGCGCCGTCTCGCATCATTTCATCGGTATCACTGAGTAGGTCTAGACTTAAGATTCGTTTACGAAAATTACGCTTATCTATCGTTTGATCTAGAATTATCTCGTACACTTTTTGCAGCTGACTCAAACTAAATTTCTCGGGCATAAAAGCAGCCACAGCACGCGAACTCATCAAACTAGTGCGCAATCTATCAACTGCGTACTCGATAATTCGATCATGGTCGTAGGCGAGCGATGGCAGCTTGTCGATCGGGTAAAAAACTGCCTCGGCACTACCACCGACAGGAGTAATGTTTCTCCCGGCACCCATATAGGTTACTGATACAGCATGTCCGCGAGGATCACGCGCTACAGTGTCAAACGTATAGAGTTGTTCGATATATTCTAGATCTACTTTCGTGTTGACACCAGCCTTCTGCAAGACAATGCGGTACAAAGACTCCTGTGTCGTCTCGCCTTTAGGATTGTACCCGCCAGGCAGTGCCCATGCGCCCTGAAACGGCTCATGTGGCCGCTTGATCAGAAGTACTGCAAGTGAATCATCGACAACCTGAAATGCCACCAAATCAACAGTGAGTGTAGGCGGTTCATACGGAGTAGTGTAGTTCATATATATAGTGTATACCAAGTCGTGTCATTATCCATGTGGTTGCGTATGTGGTCGGTAGGGATCTATATAAAATTGTGTAGTTTATAACCTTATTTACAAAACGTCAAAATATATATAAATAGTATTGCTATTTATTAAACTTTAGTATAAAGTACTATAGCTATTAATTCTTGAAAGGTAATAAGTAAATTACGTGAAAAAACGACCCATACAACGCGCCTCAAGGCGTCAATGGGGAACGGAGCGCAGCACAAAGGCATTGCCAATCATGCACGACCGTCCTTCAGTGCGCAAAATCGCACTGAGCAGGGTAGCTATCATTTTGACCGTTGCCTTTTGGGTATTCTATCTTATTTCAACCATTATTCGTCAGTTTTACGAAGGTCCAAAGACATTCGAATTTCAACTCCAATCAACTGGATACCTCATTGTTATGACATCTCTCACTTTTTCTGCTTTGATGTACCTCATTGCTCGGCAAGGTGCTTTGCAACGTTTCAGTACGCACGTTCGTGCTCCTCGTGCTCATCTGGACCGACACTTCAGTAAAGAACAGCCGTCTATTACTGTTCTTATCCCTTCGTATAGCGAAGAGCCAGATGTCGTCTATAAAACGATGCTGAGTGCCGCCCTGCAGGAGTACCCAGACATGCGCATCGTGCTGCTGATGGACGATAAGCCATATTCGACTGATCCAGTAACTATCGCAAGACTTGAAGAAACACGTGGTCTCGCACGAAAAATAGAGAAACTGATAAGAAAGCCCTCGAAACGTCTCACGGCGTCTCTCGCTGTTTTCGAAAAAAGTAAGGCGAGCAAGGTTACTGTTGCCCAACAGAATAAGCTCATACGTGACTATAAGTGGGCAGCTTTGTGGCTACGAACTCAGGCTGATGCGATGACAGTTGAAGACCATGTCGATGTATTTTTTGCAGACGAGGTAATGGGTGCACTCGCTACCGAGCTTGAGTTAACCGCTCAAGCATTGACTGCTTCACTCGAAGAGAAATCTACTATCACGCACCAGCGTGGACGTGAGCTATACAATCGTTTGGTGTGGATATTTACTGCAAAACTCGATGTCTTTGAACGAAAGCGCTACGCTTCATTATCCCACGAAGCAAATAAAGCAATGAACATCAACTCCTATATTGGACTAATGGGCGGTAAATATCGCCAGCAACAAACACCTGAGGGTCCAATCCTCGTGTCGGTTTCTGCGCGTAGTAAATCTGATCTGATTGTTCCCGATAGTGATTTCATTCTGACGCTTGATGCGGATTCGGTACTACTGCGAGATTATTGTCTGCGACTAGTCTACTACGCGATGCAGCCAGGCAACGAGCGTGTTGGCGTAGTGCAAACTCCCTACTCATCTTTTCGTGGTGCACAGACGCGTATTGAGCGACTTGCAGGGGCAACTACGGACCTGCAGCACATTCTTCACCAGGGTAAAACCTACTACGACGCTACTTTCTGGGTCGGTGCTAACGCGGTTATCCGCAAGCAAGCTCTAGAGGATATTGTTGAAAAAGAATGGATTGCTGGCTTTGAGATTAAACGCTACGTGCAAGATAGAACCGTCATCGAAGATACCGAATCAAGTATCGACCTGACGCTCAAAGGATGGAGACTCATCAATTATCCGGAACGACTCAGCTATAGTGCGACGCCTCCCGATTTTGGCTCACTTATTGTTCAGCGGCGCCGCTGGGCTAACGGGGGACTCCTCATATTACCAAAACTGTTTGAGCGTCTTAGTGAGCAGCGACGCCTGCGCCAGCCGAGCTCTTATATTGAACTATTTCTTCGTATTAACTACATGGCTTCGATTGCCTGGGCGAGCTTCGGGTTGATATTCCTCTTGGCGTATCCATACGACAGTAAGTTGCTTAGCCCATTGGTGCTCATGGCGGCACTACCTTATTTTATCGCCATGGCCAGTGACCTGCGCTACTGTGGCTATAGGCGTAGTGATGTATTTCGAATCTACGGATTTAACCTTATTCTGCTCCCGGTAAATTTAGCAGGCGTCCTCAAGTCAATCCAGCAAGCAATAACAGGTAAGAAAATTCCGTTTGCTCGTACTCCGAAAGTCAAAAATCGCACGCTTTCTCCTGCATTATATGTGATGGCACCAATTGCTATCATTGTGTTTTCGGCATTTACTTGTGTCCGAGATATCGGGGCAGAAAACTGGCCTAATGCTGCGTTTGCTGCGTTTAACGCAATTGTTGCTACCTGGGCATTTGTCTCCTATGTAGGGATTGGGAACTCATTAGTAGATATGTGGCACGGTTTGACGGACTGGATGTATGTTGACATAGCACCAAAAGTTAAGGTGTCGGCCCCTACAAGCCCAATATTAAATTGGCGTGCAGTTTTGTATCACGGTGACACCAATAAGCATCTTCCGCTTGGTATTACAAATGCGGAGGAGGCATAGTATGAAAACATCAGTCGCTCCCGTAAAAGCTAAAACAAGACGACTTTCTCCTTGGCGTGTGGCGCTTGCACTTTTTGTCGTAGTAGGAGTATCAGCACTCGCTACGTTTGGATGGCGCGAGTTTCGTGTTGACCCAGCAGTGCTCGTCAATAAACCATGGTTTGCTCCGTACATTGACGTTACCGCGACACCTCAGATTAGTTTTGAGCGCATGGCGCCGAACGTCTCTAAAGATGCGGTGCTTGCTTTTATTGTCGCTGATGCTAAAGACACATGTAAGCCAACCTGGGGAGGTGAGTATACGCTACAGGAGGCTTCCGATAGCCTTGATCTTGATCGGCGAATTGCTCGCTTGCAGCAGCAAGGTGGTACAGTGAGCGTCTCTTTTGGTGGGCTTAAGAATGATGAGCTCGCAACCGTCTGTCACGACGAAGATAAGCTTGTGGACGCTTACCGAGCGGTTGTGGAGCATTACGATCTTACTACGATAGACTTAGACTTAGAAAACGAAGCGCTCACTGATCCTATCGCTAATGCACGGCGGGCTAAAGCTATCGCCGACCTTCAGCAAGAGCGACGTGCAGCTGGCAAGCCATTCGCCGTCTGGGCTACAATCCCAACATCCTCGGAAGGGCTTACGAAAGATGGTACCGACGCAATTCAGGCGCTCCTGAAATCGTCCGTCGATCTTGCTGGTATCAATATTATGACTATGAATTACAACGAAAAAGCCGTGGCAGATAAAGATATGGCAGAGGTTGCAATTGCAGCAGTTAAAAAGACTCACCGGCAACTTGGCATTCTCTACGATCAAGCAGGTATGTACTTAAATGACGCCACGCTTTGGCGCAAAATAGGCATCACTCCCATGATTGGTCAAACGGATGTAGCTGATGAAATTTTCTCGCTCAAGAATGCAAAAAAACTGAATCAATTTGCTCTTGAGCATAAGGTAGGACGCATGTCGATGTGGTCGCTTAACCGGGACGTGGTATGCGGGACCAATTATATCAATATCACCGAAGTTTCCGATTCTTGTAGTGGCGTCAAGCAGAGTAAATTTGATTTTTCGATAGCGCTGAGTAACGGTTTCAAGGGTAGTATCGCCGGCAGTGCTGTCAATGTCACAGCCGCAGAAGATAAGCCCTCAGAAGTTGATCTAGTAGATGATCCAAAAACAAGTCCATACGAGATTTGGTCTGAATCAGGGGTGTATCTAAAAGGCACAAAGGTTGTATGGCGCCATAATGTCTACCAGTCCAAATGGTGGACGCGAGGCGAGTCGCCAGACGATCCAGTCCTGCAGTCACATGAAACTCCCTGGGAGTTAATTGGGCCAGTGTTACCAGGCGAAAAACCTGTCAAGAGACAAACCGTACCAGTCGGCACCTATCCAGAGTGGTCTGGACAAGAAGTGTACGAGGCAAATCGTCGCGTTCTATTCGAGGATGTTCCGTACCAGGCTAAATGGTGGAATCAAGGAGATAGCCCTGCGGCTACTTCATCCAATCCAGAAGGTTCACCTTGGGTACCGCTCTCTCAGGCTGATATTAAAAAAGTGCTCGGTGAGTTGTAATACGAATCGCGTCACTAAAATGTCTCAACCCACTTAGTACTTTCAGTAAAAAGGTCTCATAATGTGCGGGACGGTATAAAAGAAATGAGCCCCTGTTGCCAGGGGCTCATTCGCGGGTGGACTAACTAAGTCCGCCTGGGTTGCAGCGGCATTTTAAAGCTACTTAGAGAGTAACTGCCTGAACCACTGCGTGCTTACCGCCTAGAACGAGGATGTAGCTCACTCATGCCTTGGAGGGCAAAGAGTACTGCTAGTAGTGCTCCTGCGGCAGCTACAATGACTAGGACGGATATAGTGACACCTAGTAGCCAAAGTGCCCCAGCAAGCGCCAAAAGGGCGACTGCAAACTCGACTGCACCGCGGATGATCACAACTCCCGCTTGGTGGCGAAGTTGCTGTATCTGCCGCCTAGATGAGTGACTTCCCGTCCTGATGACCTGGCTGTCGGTAACTTTTCTGGACCAATACACTAGGTAAAGTCCATGGATGAGAATCGGCACGCCAAATAGGAGCAAGACGGCAGCGATGAGAGTTTCGTACATAGTACGTCCCTTTCGTAGGTACGGCATTTAAGCCCGCGAACAGACACATCGGTTGACGTGTCTGAGTCGAAGCTCAAACAATACTCTCGTAACCACGCGTACCGCACATACAGCACTTAAGCAAATGCAAGGTATACAATAATCTATAATTACCTGTATGTCAATGATTCTACGCGACACGTGGGCATTATAACTGCACGAGTGTTTACTTTTCCTGCAACATAGAACCGAACAAATCTCACGTACGTTCAAGAGTTTACATAGACTAGGATGGTAATATGAAAATACGTTGTTCGAGGGCATAGTAAAAATTAATAACACAATAGTAGTAGGGGGCAAGAATAGCGTTCATGCTTGTCAATTTGATGTAGTGGTGTCATTGTCATTGCATGAGCAACCGAATGTCGTATGAGGATTTTAGCAAACAGTGTGGATCGCCAATTATAGTATATGGCTATGCGCTGCATGAACACCAGACGCATCCAGACACCTATGATGAGTTGCTTGAATTTATCAGCGATAGGCTTAAAATCGACGAACTGCCGTTTAGCGTAGAGGCATTGAGTCGTTGGGTTATGCATCGTCGCGCGGGAGAAGAGGACTCTGTCGACTGCTTGGATATGAATGTCGAGCATGCTTCTGCGGTGTTATTAATCGGCGAGCTACCAGATCCAGATGAGTATGTGGCCTCATTGCCAGATGTTGAGGGTATGATAGTATTACCTCCACTGGCGATTGTCCATAAAATGCTGCATGACTAAGAGTGTTTGCATAGTCATAGCGTGCGTCAGCGAATGCCAGATGTGTATTTTCAGAAGAGACTAGTGTACTATAAATGAATGAAACAAGCTCTTGTGCATCATGATGCATTATTGTCAGTAAACTCCCATATTGATGAGTTTTTTGAGCAATCAATCAAAGTCGCCTCAGATATTGATTCTTCGTATGAGCGACTATGGCGCGGTCTGCACACATTGATACAGTCGGGTGGTAAGCGTCACCGACCGCGTATGCTCCTTATGTCGTACATGGCATTTGGTGGTGAGCAGGTAGAGTCTGTTGCGCGTATTGCGGCAGCTCATGAACTTCTACATTTTGCCTTGCTTATACACGATGACATAATTGATCGAGATTATATTCGCTACGGTACTGACAATATTGCTGGCCAGTACAAGCATACGTATGCGACATTTATGACTTCGAACGAAGAGGTGACACACTACGCAAATAGCGCTGCGATTCTAGCAGGTGACTTAATGCTTTCTGGGGCGCACCAACTTATCGCATCAAGTGATTTACCGGGTGATGCGATCGCGACAGCACAGCAACTTTTGAGCAGAGGCATTATGGACGTAGCTGGAGGAGAGTTACTTGATACAGAAGGAAGTTTTGTTCCATACAAAAAAGGTGACGCGCTAAAAATAGCTCGTTACAAGACGGCGAGCTATTCATTTATATCCCCACTTCTTACGGGTGCAGCACTTGGTGGATCTGTTGAAGCTATGCAGCGCCAATCATTGCGAGAGTACGCGACGTCACTTGGTGTTGCATATCAGCTTGCAGACGATATTATCGGTGTCTTTGGTAACGAGGTGGAGACAGGTAAATCGACAGTAGGAGATATTATCGAGGGCAAGCGAACGTACTTGGTGGAACGCGCGCTCGAGACGCTTTCAGGTGTTGATCGAAATATGTTCATGACAATATTTGGTAATCACGCTGCTACACTCGTAGAAGTTGCGCAGGCCAAAGAACTATTAGTGTCATGCGGTGCACGCTCACGTACAGAGCAAAAAATTGCAGAATACGCAGATGCTGCACGTGAGTCGCTGAGTGAACTATTGCTGCCGGATGAATACCACCGAGAGTTTCTGCTGATGGTAGATAAAGCTGTTACACGGAGTTCTTGATGGATCTGTATGATCAGACCGCGTATGAACTGAGCCGACGGCTCACACTGCGTTATTCAACTTCATTTGGCCTAAGTAGTTGGCTTTTTGCTCGTGACATACGACCTCATATATATGCTGTGTATGGTCTGGCACGTATCGCAGATGAGATTGTAGATACATACGACGGAGAGAGCGCCGCTGAGATGCTCGATGACCTTGAACATCACACGGAACGATCTATGGAGATTGGGTATAGTCCAAATCCACTCGTGCATGCATTTGCGCTGAGCGCGCGTAAATATGGTATCGGTACGGATTTAACACGTGCATTTTTTAAGAGTATGCGTATCGACCTCTCACCACAGACATACGATGATATACTGTATCGTGAATATATTTATGGGTCGGCCGAAGTGATTGGACTCATGTGCGTGCGAGTATTCGTTGGTGGTGACGACGCCCGGTATGAGAAACTTGCGGAAGGTGCACGCTCGCTTGGTGCAGCCTACCAAAAAGTAAACTTTCTACGGGACGTGCGCGATGACTATGCGCGACTTGGGCGTGTGTATTTTCCAGGGGTTATGTTCGAGACGTTTACGGGTGAACAGAAGCAAGAAATTGAAGCAGATATTGAGCAGGATTTTATTAATGCCAAACAAGCGATCAATGACCTGCCTCGAGGTGCGAAAGCTGCGGTACTTGTAAGTTATGAGTATTACCACACGCTATTTAAAAAAATTAAGCGAGCAGATGTACTCACTATCAAAACAACCCGCATGAGGATATGGAATGGGTATAAACTGTTACTTTTGTGTAAGAGGTTGATTATACGATGAAAAAAAGTGCAATTATTATTGGTGCAGGGTATGGTGGTATGGCGCTCGCAAACTTGCTTGCAAAAAGCGGCTATACGGTGACTGTAATCGAAAAGAATGCGCAATCCGGTGGTAGAATTGCTGCTGTAAAACAAAATGGGTATACGTTTGATATCGGGCCATCTTGGTATTTGATGCCAGAAGTATTTGAGCAGTACTATCAAATCTTTGGAGAATTGGCACACACGCGACTTGACTTAGTGCGTTTTAAGCCTGGCTATCGTGTATATTTCGAGCACGATGATCCACTCACGATTCAAGGTGATATTGAGCACGATAGGCACACATTCGAAGCAATTGAGCGGGGTGCTGGAGAGAAGCTAGAGCGCTACGTGCAAAAAAGCTCACTTGTGTATGAGCTTTCCGTAAAATATTTCCTTTACAATAATTTCCAGCGAGCCCGAGATATATTGCGTTGGCCAATCATCCGAAACGCCCCACGCATGGTCCGTCTTGTCACGCAAAATCTTGATACATATGTGTCGAAATCATTTCGTGATCGACGCCTTAGGCAATTACTTGAATATCATATGGTGTTTCTTGGTAGTTCGCCATTTCAGGCACCTGCAATTTACACACTCATGAGTCACCTTGATTTTAAAAGTGGTGTGTTTTACCCACGTGCAGGCATGGTATCACTTGCCGACGATATGAAAGCGCTTGGCGACGAGTTCGGTATTTGCTATGTGTTCAATGCGGACGTGCAAGAAATCATCGTCAAAAAGGGCGAGGCGGTTGGTGTGCGACTCGGTGATGATACTGAACTGAGGGCAGATGTCATTGTCTCTGGCGCGGACTTGCATCACACTGAAACTACACTGCTGGCAAAGCCTCATCAGAGTTTTGATGAGAAGTACTGGAGTGCGCGTCAACCCGGACCCGGAGCGCTCTTGGTGTCAGTAGGGGTGAAAGGTACATTACCTAGTTTAGAACACCACAATCTGTTTTTTGTTGATAAGTGGCGAGAGAATTTTCGTGCAATTTATGAAGATAAAATTATTCCAAAAGACGCTTCTGTCTATGTGTGTAATCCGACAAAAACCGACCCTACACTTGCACCAGAAGGTCATGAAAACTTGTTCTTTCTTGTTCCTATTCCAGCTGGTGTTTCCCTCGATGAAAACGAGCAAGCGCAGTTGGCCGATACCGCAATCTCTACCTTTTCCGCTGCGGCATCTATTCCAGATCTCGCCGAACGTATTGTAGAAAAGAATATATTTGGTCCTCAGGATTTCGCCGACCGATACAATGCATGGGAATACAATGCGTTTGGGGGCGAATCTCATCTTTTGTCGCAAAGTATCATGTTTCGTACGCCCAACAAAAGCAAAAAAGTGAAGAATTTGTATTATGTGGGTGCCGGCTCTCTGCCTGGTATCGGACTTCCCATGTGTCTTATTAGTGCGCAACTCACTTATAAAAAAATTACGAATAATCGTGCGGCCGGCCCTCTGAAGAAAGAGGATATGTAATGCAGTATGTCTATCTGGCCGGAATTTGCTTTAGTCTACTTGGTATGGTGGTGCTTGATAAAAAATATCAGCTTGCGTTGTGGTATGATGCACGACGCACACTCGCTACACTGGCAATTGGTGTAGCGGTATTTATCGTGTGGGATGTACTAGGCATCGCACTGGGTATATTCTTTAGTGGCCACTCGCGATATATGAGTGGTATATATCTTGGTCCAGAGTTTCCTGTCGAAGAGCTGCTGTTTCTTATTTTCTTATGCTATTTTACGCTGGTAATGTACCGACTTGGGGAGATAAAATGGTTACGTACATAGTACTCAATGTAGTCGTTATCGTAGTAATATTGGCAGTATTCGCTCGCTTGAAAATGCTTCGATGGAACGCGGTCATGGGGTATCTACTTCTCCTTATACTGCTACTTACAGCGATATTTGATTCGGTTATTATTGGTATTGGCGTGGTTGACTATGACTACAGTAAAACACTCGGAATCAGGATTGGCTATGCGCCAATTGAAGATTTTATGTACGCAATCTTAGCGGTGCTTATCATACCGGCATTATGGAAAAAAATGGAGATCCTGCATGTTCGAAAAAATACGTAAGTTAGTGTTAGTTTCTCGCCCTGTCTCATGGCTGAATACGGCGTACCCGTTTGGCGCAGCATTTTTGGTAACTGGCGGAGAGGTTGGGTTGTTCTTTTGGCTCGCAGTTGCCTACTTTCTGATTCCATATAATTTGTTGATGTATGGAATTAACGATGTATTTGACTATGAATCAGATATTAGAAACCCACGTAAAGGTGGTATAGAAGGCGCAAAAGAACAAAAATCCTTACACCCAGTTATTCTCACGGCAGCAATTGGTATGAACGTGCCGTTTGTCGTATATCTTTTGACTCAGGGGTCTATTGTCTCGGGAGCGATTCTTGGCATAGTACTATTTTTTGTAGTGGCGTATTCTGTGGGTGGATTACGGTTTAAGGAAATTCCAGTACTCGATTCAATTACAAGCAGCATGCATTTTGTAGGCCCGATGGTGTACGCACTCTCTTTGACTGGTTTGTCGTTAGAGTATATACCTTTTTTGATCGCGTTCTTTTTGTGGGGGATCGCAAGTCATGCATTTGGCGCTGTGCAAGATATTATTCCTGACAGAGAAGGGAAGCTTGCTTCGATTGCGACAGTATTTGGCGCACGAAGAACGGTGTGGCTTGTCTTCGTACTATATATCACTGCGAGCATAGTACTCATCGCACAGGGCCTACTCGCTGCAATAGTTGGCCTTGCAGGACTACTCTACGTGGCCAATGTGGCGCCATATCTACGGGTGACTGATGAATCATCTGCTAAGACGAATCACGGTTGGCGAAGGTTTATTTGGCTGAATCTCGCAACAGGATTTATCGTGACTATGACACTCATAGTGTATATAGCCACAGCTTGAGACGCTCGAAGTATTGTTATGCGACTATAAGGTGGTGTATGGACAATACTGTAAAAATAATTGCAACATAGGGAGTGTGCCGGAGGAGGCGGGATTATTCAAAGATTTTGCTTTGATTTGTCCCACCCCTTCCGGACAGTAAGAACCATGTGTAACACTAGCACTCCCTGATAGTCGGTGAAGACCAGCGGTTATTTGCGCAGTTGGCCGCAGTACTATGGATTTCAAGGTGCTTGATACCTCCGCACATACGCCAGCGTAAATACAGAATGTTACACCACCGTCCATTCGACTTATGCTGGAAGCCAGCCAAGTTTGGTGCCACTGCACCTTTCAGCCATGCGAGTGGCCAATTGGGGAACTGGATCATCGCGGACAGTACCTCACTTGCAGCGAGGTTTGGTTGGCTCCATAGGGCGTCAGGACGTGCACTCCTCCCGTGCTCATAGTCGAAACCGAGCCAGACGGGGTTTTCGTATTCATGCCGGTTTGGCACAAGGCGAAAACTATCTTGATCGAACATAACCTGATCAAGAGACTGTTTGATGCAGTTATCCGGAAGCCGAATTTTCCTCCACAAAGCTCCGATCGTGTCAGGGATATGGAGCAGGAGTACCTCAAACTTAGTGCGAGGTATAAAATCCTTTGGTGGCTCTGGTAGAGTTACATTGGGCCAGAGTCGAAGTGCGTGTGCAAGTTGCTGATCGGTCGATGTATCCCATGAGGGGATACTTTTGGGCTGCTCAGGATGAATCGAAGCCAGCATGGCATGAGCCAGATGGGGCTCTTTGATGATATGAGCAATATCATGATCAGTGAATCCCGCCGACAGTAATGCGCGTCGCAAACGTATACTCTGCAGTGCATCTTGACTGACGAATTTCTCGTACATCGCAGTACACTTCCTTTCGGGGTGCTATGTGTTAAGGTTCTAGCTCCAGTATAGTACAAAACGTACAGAGGGCAATTGCAAGATCCCGAGATGCTTATGGTATACTATGTACATTACGTATAAGGCGGGGGTAGACATGCAGATAGTAGCAAAATTGACGGGATATTTAGTAGCAAGTATTGCCGTATCGGCGG
>CALGUM010000039.1 GCA_937902295.1 uncultured Candidatus Saccharibacteria bacterium
TAGGGCTTCCTGCTGCGCGTAGCTTAGTAAACCCAATACCGATACCACCAGTCCCTTTGGCAATAAATCCAGTGTCGCGAACACTTTTCATAATTGATTCCATGTCGTCGTCGACATTCATCAAGAAACAATTAGATAGCTGTGGGTGAGCACCACCAGCATTGACGCGAGTGGATCCGCCAGGAACGTAGTCAAGATTACTGAGATGCTGATAAAAATCAAGCGCTGCTGTGGTCGGATCTTCGGTATTGAGGCTCATACCCATTGCAATGCGCATATGAGTGAACTGTGGTACCTCGATCGGCTCACCACTGCCCTTGCGGAGTGCATAGCGGTTTTTGTTGGTAATCACGCCGAGATATTTACTAAGATCATCTTTCGATGGGTCAAGCGCTTTTGCAAGCTTTTTTATATCAAATGTCTTGCTCGTCATGCGTGCATCAAGCAACCCATCCTTGATCCCCTGGCGAAGATACTCAGCAAACTTTGTTTCATGAAGTTTCTTGAGCTCCTCGACCGTATGATACTGACCAAGTACGCGCTTGTAGATAGTCTTCAAAAGAAGTCGCGCAGCGATTTTGTCAAAGTCTGGATCGTCTTTGACGTTTTGTAGTGTCGCCTGGATAACCGCTTCGTCGAGTTGCTGGCTAGTGATGCCGTCGAACAATGTCAACTGGACCTCACTTGCAACTTGGACAACTTTGCTGATCTGGTCCGGCAATCCCTCGCTCGCTGCAACAAGCGCTAGATTGATCTTATTGGCGTCAAATGGTTCGCGGGTGCCATCGCGTTTTACCACATGAATTCCGTTCATCTTATACCCCTTTGGCTACGTAGTTTATCTGTTTTTATTGATTCCACCCACCTTACGATAAGGCTCTCACCTCTTATCGCAAGACTACAAGTAAAAATAACGACGTAGCCGTCTGCGTTACCCTCTCTTGTAAAATGTGTGTTTTTGTGACCTACTACAATATATAGCGTCTATCTACGATAGTACCCCCTATATATGCGGGTTTCAAGCCTTTTTATGTATTTTGTGAGGGTAATTTTCACCACACCAGTTTTCGCCTCTGTTACAGCCATATAGTGTGATGTACCTAACTCAACACACCACATTTAGCGCTTATGCTGAATATGGCTACTATGGCTAGATGCACTTTTGACGAAGACGCTCTGCCGGTACAAAGTCGTCTGTATAGGGCGAAATTGTGGCAACCTGGGGCTGCTCATACCCCTCAAACATCACCTCCTGATGTGAGTAGATGGCAATAATATTGTGCGGCATGCGCTTCTCCTGTCCGGTAGTCGCGTTGTGCTTCAAAAGCCTCTGAGAAAAATTAGCTCGATACGGAGCTTCGAGTGCAGATAAATACACTTCGCATCCGTCTTCTCGCGCAGCGATAAAGTTCACCATCACCAACCCCTCGGACTTGGTGACTTCTTGCAGTTCTTTGCCATACTCCTGCGTCATAAATGTAAACGGTATATCCGCATCCCCATAGGCATCGACAATTACGATATCGTAGCGCGTAGTGGTTCGATTGACGAACGTGCGGGCGTCCTCAAAAATCACATCGACATTATCATGATCTTCGTAGTAGAAATGTTCACGCGCAATCTTCATGAGACCTGGGTCTATCTCTACCACGTCAATCTGCGAATCAGGGTGCGCAAGCGCAAGCTGCTGTGGCAATGTAAAGGTACCCCCACCCAGGATCAATATTCGCTCACGGTGTTTTGTCTGCCCCACTAAGTCATAGAGTTCTTCTGTGTACCAAAATACTGGCGTATACGGGTCATCGAGCGCCACACCCGACTGTATACCGCTTGGTCCTGTCGACAATCCGCGGTACAGCCCCTTTACACCCTCCCACTCAAAGATTGTGTAATGAGCGCTCGGCGTATCGATATCGAGTGCCTGAGAGTACGCTGGTGTAGCCACGACGACAAGCAGCGACACGCCGGCAATCCCCCACTGCCTCGCACCAAGCCGCACACCAAGCAGTGCGATAGAGAGCAGCACAATCACCACCAGCACAACAAAAATTGCACGCGACCCGATATACCCAAATAGGAAGAATCCTGTCAAAAATGTACCTGAGATACCGCCGAGTGCGTCCCACATACTCAGCTTCGCTACCGCTGTACCGGATGTTTTGAGCGACGTCACATTCAATTTCGCAAGGTACGGACTAATCATACCTAATGCAAAACTCGTAGGAGTAAATAATAGTATCGCGGCGCCAACTGCCTGCAGACGTACATCCACACCCCAGTTAGCGATCCAAGGCAGCGTATAGGGATATAAGACTGTCGTGAGCGCAATGAGGCCCGCAACAAGTAACAATAGCCATGCGACATCGGTGCGAGTATTACGGGCGTCGGCAATTTGGCCACCCAGATAAAACCCGAGACTCAGCGCCGCGATAATCACCCCGATCACGCTCGTCCACACATACGTCGAGCTGCCGACTGTTGGTGCAAGCACGCGAGCTGCTGCTAACTCGTACGTCATGAGAGTGAATCCACAGATGAATGCGAGTAGTTCGAGTCGTGTTGGAAGTCGTAATGTCATTACATGTAGTATACCTCTTTTTGATACCTCGCTGGGCACATCCGCTAGTCTCCAGGTGTAAACTTCAGCTCGCCAGATCAGTATATTGACAATCGTAACAAAAAGTATTATAATTTATGTATATAACTTCAAAAATAAAAACGTCATGAAAAATTCATTCGAAACAACACGAGTCAGCCGCCATGAATCTACGCTTGAAAGCTCGAGCTTTGTTAGAGACGCGCTCGAGGGTCGTTATGGTTTTAAGCCCCAGGAAATTGACGCCCTGGAGCAGCAAGCGGAGGTCATGCAGCCCCACACGAGCGTTGTTGTGCGCACCCCACTTTCTGCCCTGGAAGGCATCATTCGCGAAGGACATCTGCAGGCCGCAAGTGAAACAGGAACTTCGAACGGCCTCACCGGGGGAACAGACAAAGATCTTCATCGCCTAGACGAGTATCTCGCAATGAGGCGAGAGTTTGAATCGAAGAAACTTCAATGGAGCGAAGATGAGCCCGCTATTGTCTATGGGTTTCTCGGCTACGACGTTGAGCTAGATGACAACAACATCCAGGCACCTGTGTATGGCCGCGTTGAACTCAAACTCCGCGACGATACTGCAGAGAGGAGCAGCTTTACGACTGGCGATAGTCTCGAGAGGGTTTTCGATAGCAGCCCCCTAGAGCTTCTTGATCGTGATGGCGCCACTTTAATGCAACAAGCGATAGAGTACAGCAGGCAGCAGGACGGCCACATACTCAATCAGATACCTTACATCGAGGCGCAGGTGCGCGGTGGGGTCACAACTCAAGATATCGAGTCTGCGGTTATTACCATCAAACCTAACGACCTGGATCAGCAACTAGTGAGTTCACTGCACGAGCTTAATGCACAAAACCCAGACTGTACAATTGTTGTAAATCTCGACTACACGTCGGCTCAGAAACTACCAATCGACACCATACGTGCACTAGATTTTGTCGAATTTCGGCCAGTTGTTATTAGCAGTGGTGATCCTATATCTATTCAACGAAACAGCCTTGGCTACCAAAATGGCGGGGATAGGTCTAGTGAGTATAGGCACAGTGAAGACACAGAGCGTCTCTCTGCTCTAGGGAGAAAGTTCCTCCAGTTCTTTAGTGAACACGAAAGACCCGATAACCTCAACGACCCAGCTCTTAGCCATTTTAGAAATGGTGATCGATTCCCTCCCGAGAAGTAAATGCGACCCAACCTGTGTTCGAGTACCGGCTTTTCTAACGAAAAGAAAACGCTCATCGACCCATAGGTCAATGAGCACTTTCTCCTGGCGGAGAGAGAGGGATTCGAACCCTCGGAACCGTCGCCGGCTCACTTGTTTTCGAGACAAGCCAGTTCAACCACTCCTGCACCTCTCCGTATATCTGTTATATTTTATCACAATATACCGCGCACTACTGTATACTATATCCATGAAGGCGCTCATGCTCGTCCGACTCACATTATGGTCTCTCGTCTTATCGATATGCCTTGTTGTCCTCATGAGCCAACTACTCTTATCGCGCACCCTCCTCGACTCACGAGACATGCAATCACTCGTCGCCGACACCCCTATCTACGATACGGTGCGTCGGGATATACTCGTGCCGCAGATTTACGCCACCATACAAAGCTCCGAGTACGCGTCGGTTATCGAAAAAGAGACCGTTACCACGGCGGTCGACCAAACTTTTGACGACAAGGCGCTCGACACATTACTGGCACCTACTGCCCACTCGCTCGTGAATTGGCTCAATAGTAATCAGTCAGACCTTTCACTCCCTGTCGACGCCCAAGCTGAGGTGCACACCCTTACCCGCACACTCTCCGAATTGATTGCTGCGCAGATTGTCGCACTACCTCCTTGCACATGGCTGAACACCGCAGAAGACATTGCTCAGTATATTTGTCGCCCACCCACCGTTGACGACAGTGCAATTATTCGTACCGTTGAGCAGGCGATTCGTAGCGACAGCCGCTTTGATGATAGCAACTTCGACATAGTATCGCTCATGCTACCAGAATCGACGCGCACCTTTATTGAGCCGATACCACGCTATATCAATATTCTATACTCAGCTGCTATTTTTGCGGCGGGAGTGCTGCTACTCGGTGTACTCTGGCTGCTCATTCGCTACAAATTTACCGGTGTCATTACACTTGGCGTGAGCGCTGCACTTGCCACTACCGCGTTTGGACTGCTCGTATATATCGTACGGGGGCTGCCCTCACAAGTCGCGCTCGAATCACCGTATCAAACTATTATTCAAGCGTTCACGTCATTAATCGCACAGGAGGCTATAACAATCATTGCGATTAGCGCTTCTGTGTCTGCAGCACTTATTACCATCGGCGTATCCGGTCGGCTTTATCTGCGATCTCACAGGAGTAAACATACAGATACCGTTCACTTGCATGAGCATCCGTCGATAGACGAATAAACTACAGGGCGTTGAGGATATCAATGAGTTGCGGTTTTGGCGTCAACCCTATCAGTCGCTGAACCTCTTTGCCGTCCTTAAATATAGGCATATTGGGAATACTACGCACCTCGTATTCGCCTGCGAGCATTTGGTTTTCTCTATACTCAGGCTTATCCTCGATATTGAGTTTGACGATATCTACAGTGGCATCAAGTTCTTCGGCAACAGCGTGCAAATGCGGAGCCATCGCCACACACGGTGGACACCAGCCAGCCCAAAAATCAACCAGTACTATCTTTTTGTTCTTTAATACTTTTTCTTCGAACTCTTGTTTTGTGGTGATATTAAATAGTGCCATATAATTCCTCTTTCTTTATAATATTGACTACAAACTTTTAATTAGTCCAGTTCCAGCCACTATTCCAGCCGTTCACATAGGCAGGAGCGACGCCGCTTGGAAAAAATCCATGCATTGCTGAGCGAGGAACTGGTGGTGACGACCAGGCTGTTCCTACCGCCCCGCACACTCCATCTGGTGTCACGTTAACATTCTCCGTCACACCCGTTCGCTGCAACAAATACCTCACACCAGACTTTGCTGTCACACCCAAGGCATACTCATCCGTGTCATGATTCACGCAGTACAGTGCATTGTTAGCTGCTGTACTATATGCACTTTTCGAAAACTTAAAATTCTTAAATTCTGCCCCAGACCGAGGATATCTCCCTAGCTCCACATTGGCAATTTCGAGTTGCTTTGCAACACTTGCCAAGTCGCTCTTAACAGCTGCTGTGTGTGCTCGGTTTTGAATGCCCGTGTAGACCACGATAGAAATAGCCGCGAGTATACCAATCACGACGATTACAATCAACAGCTCCACGATCGTAAAGCCATAAGGTTTTTGAGGCATACGTTCATAGTACCCTCTCCCCATATGAACATCAAGTAATCTACACTATAACGCACTACCCCCAGAGCGGTTCTGATTGATATTGTCATCTTTTGAATCATAAAAAAAGACTTATCAGTGATGAGTCATTTTTCGTGGTACAGCGTTATAGAGGAGGTCAGAACAGTATTAGGCCATGAGCATTAGTTTAGGTCTGATTACGCATGAAATTAGGGCGTATGCCCAGCTGACTAGAAACCTTGCAAACCTTTCTGCGGACGAATGAGACCAACTAGCACCGCCAGCACTTAATGCATGGTTAGGCCACCAATTACCATCGCGGGCTTCCTTCGGTATCAGACCGTTCTCTTCGTATCGACCTTTAAGTCTACGCTCGAGTTCGTGCACCATGTCGCTATATATAGTCTCAGGTTTGTAATGCACTAAGGCATTTCTAAATTTAATCAATGAAGCAACAGATTTATAGGGTTCTGCATCTTTATTCATTTTGGAATGACCCGCAAAGGATAGCAGTAGTTGATACTTAGATAGCACTGAAGATCTTCCCCGAGTCTCCTCCCACCAGTCGGCCATTAGTTCTCTAGTTCTCTCGCTCAAAGGCGCTATATATCCTTCGTCTGAGGTTCCATGATTCTTTAGTGCATCAATAAATAGTTCGTTAACCATAGCCTCTAGAAACACAGCCGAGTTAATGATAGAGCTGGAGGTGTAGCTAATATGCTCCTCTACGTAAGGAGAGGCCCACTGACCGGCATATTGGTCTTCTATGCGCTGCGACTCAGTAGCAAACATTTTAGCAGACCGTAGGACCCACGTAGACGCATAGCTTCGTACTCCAATACCAACATCTCCTGACATCTTCATATTACTAATAGTAACGCAGATAGATGCACAGTCCATACGTAGTTATGTTTTTTATATTTTTACCTAGTGAAGAGTGAGGGTGCTCTAGGGGTATAAAATATGGTTGGTATTATGCTTTTTATATGGTACACGCGACTGGGCGATATCAAAACCTCGATGCTGCTTGAATAGCGTTGCTCACCATTTTATTTGCATAGTCATGATCTGCAAAATACACAGAAACAAATTCTTCTTTAGACAATACCAATCTTTCGCTGACTTCATCATTAACAACAAAGTCTTGCATCTTTTGAACCTTTGCTGCATAAATCAGCATATATGGCTTTTCGCCTAAGCCAAGTCTTTTGTCAGAACTAGTGACCCTGAGTACGTCTATTAGGATTGGGTTGTCTACTTCTATAAAGGCCTCTTCATGGATCTCTCGGTGCATCGCATCTATAGCAGTCTCGCCTGGATCAATATGACCACCGGGTATATCAACGCCTCGTCCAATTACGTTTACAGCAACCACCTTATTCCCATCCGTTAATGGAATGCAAGCCGCTGTAATTACTTGATCTTCGGATGGTACAGATTGAGTACCGAGCGGTGTAGCCGTAATAACAGATCCAAAATAATTGAACGAGAAGGATTTTATCATATACATATAATAACAAAAATATATCGCCAGGTTTCGACTTATACGTAGAGTAATAAAAAAACTACCTCTATTTACAGAAGTAGCTCTTCAATAATTACTTGGTACACCCGACAGGATATCGGCTAAATCCTTCTCCGTTTGCTCGAAAAATGAGCAAGCTAATTGTTCTTCGCTTTACTTCGCCGAACCTCATTTGTTTCACAAATGGACGGTTCTTATCATGATAAATGTAACCAAATAAAAAAGACTAGCTTTCGCTAATCGTTTTTACTTGGTACACGGTGGTAAATGAAGTCAAAACCTTACTTTAATAACCAGTAACATCCATACTTTGTGCATACTATTGGTTAGTGCTCAAGATTTTACGCTCTTGAGCAGGTGCGTTTTGACCTCAGTTGATGTCAGCCTCGATATTCGGCAGCGAACTGCCGAAACCGTCACCCCACAGCCAGGGCGAACCCCCGTCTTCTGACTCATGGGCAGTATACTCGGCGTAGCCGTCAGGGAAACCCACAGCCACCGGGTATCATCATAGCCAAGAGTTGGAGGGAAGATGACCGCCTTGACCGAATCCACCATCTCCTTCGACTTGAAGACCTGAGAGAAGCACTTGTTAGCAAGCTCCTCAGTAATCTGATCGATGAAGTGCTCGACATGCGGATCATCACTATCGATATCAATCCCACGCTTCGACGCACTGAACACGGCATCACTGCTGAAGGCAGAGAAGCTCTCGTACTGACGTTCCTTGTCGAAACGCACAATCTTGGGCTTCAAGCCTTGGCGCATCATAGCAAGTCGGAGGTGTTGGTACGCAGCGGAAGTGACGCTACCAAAGACAACGATAATGTCCATGGAAGGAGATTCCTTTCGGGTGCCGACTAGACTATCTAGTCTGGCTGGTACAACTTGTCAAACTATGCATTCAGTAAGCGTATTATCTTACTGAACTGATATACATTAACATTTTATAAATAAAAAGTCAATATCTTTCACGCATCCTACCCACTGCGCCGCCCCTACGTTAATACTCTACTGGCAAAAGAAAAAGCCAGATAAATCTGACTTTCTCATTTTGGTACACCCGACAGGATTCGAACCTGTGGCCTTTGGCTCCGCAAGCCAACGCTCTATCCAGCTGAGCTACGGGTGCGTATTGCTGTTAATTCTGATGAATGCGCGTGCATGTTTCGAATTGACACTAGAGGTAAGTATACAAAAAAATGCGTGAGAAATCAACTACAGACGGAAGAAACGCACGATACGATCAACAAAATCGAGCTGCAACTCTTCCATAGGTAGCCGTGCGCCGAGATAGTCCACCAACGCTTCGCCTGATTCTAGCGGAAAGTACACCTGCAAACTTGGACGAAATCGCTTGACGGGAATCAAATGAATTGAATTTTCTTTGCCGTCGTGAAGTACGCCAAATGCCCGGTAATCACTGAGCGGATACATCTGGTCGTCGACAAGTAGTCCCGTATTATCAAGCTTGTAATGTATCATACGCGGTGGTCGCACATGCATCACCACGAGTACGACTGCAATAACCACGGCAAGAGCCGATACGGTGAAAAAGGTCTTGAGCACAAATATATCAAGTAGAATGGTGGCCACGACAAATCCTACGAGGCCAAAATACCACACAGGGTTACGATCGGCGGTGATATATTCTTTCGCTTGCCATTCGATGCCGCTTTCTGACACAGTACCTGCTTGTACCTCGCCAGCTCGTGAACCGCTACGAACGGCCATGTCTCCTATCGACATAGTCACTAGAGGTGTTTGGCGCGGCTGTGCGTCCTGCATTTGTTGAGGTTGAGGCGGCGGCGGTGGAGGTGTCGCCGTTGGCTGCGGCTGTGGCGCCGGTGGCATCTGGTCCGGTGTATTCGGTTGCATGTTGTTAGTATACCATGAGCGTTGTAGCGAATACTAGAAATTTATCGCGTAGACAAAAAGAAAATGCTCTATGGTTCTGGGGAACTTTGTAGAGCATTTTCTATGGCGGAGAGAACAGGATTCGAACCTGCGAGAGCCTTGCGACCCAACACGCTTTCCAGGCGTGCGCCTTAAACCACTCGGCCATCTCTCCGTAGCCTCCCCTATTCTAGCAAAATACTTTCTACTTTGCTTGCGAGAAGTTACGTGCTCGCCTCCCGCTCTCAAAAAATCGCTCTATGATATATTGTGCATATCGGTACAAAAGGCGTATTGCAGCGACCTACGCCCACGTTTTCACCCCTCAAAGTTCATAGCACAACATTTCTATGCTGCTTACGGTTGCATCGCCTCTGTTTTTGGCACTATAATAGAAGAAATGATAAAAGCAGCGAAGCACCCGGTAATCTCTTTGCGTGGCCTCACAAAGCGCTATGGTGTTGGTGATGCCGAACATACCGTGCTCGATAATATCGACCTTGAGATACAAAAGGGCGAGTTTATCACAATCATGGGTCCGAGCGGCTGTGGTAAAACCACTCTGCTCAATACACTGGGCTTGCTTGACCAAGCAGACGAAGGTGAATACCTACTCGACAATACGTCAGTCGCCCGCCTGTCTTCTGCACGGCGCGCAGCGAT
>CALGUM010000040.1 GCA_937902295.1 uncultured Candidatus Saccharibacteria bacterium
TCATGGAAGTTGGCCCGTCCGAGAAAGAGCAACTTGCTGCGATGGAAAATGGTATTGCGCATGTCCGATACCCAGGCGCTTCAAGCGTGCCAGGACAGGTTGGTAATACCGTCTTTTCTGGACATTCAAGCAGTGACTGGACCGACATGGGAGAATACAAGTTTATTTTTGTACAACTCGAACGCATGGCCGTCGACGATATAATTTACGTTAACTACAACTCCACCCGCTATTCTTACAAAGTTACAAACATGGATGTCGTCATGCCATCAGAAATTAACGCGCTAGAATACGACGGAGATAAGCCAATTATTACACTCATAACCTGTGTACCGCTTGGTACCGCCGAAAAACGACTCCTTGTACGTGCAGAGCAGGTTGGTCCAGACCCAAGCAAAGCCGAAGCTCGTTCTGACGAGCCTGAACCAGCACGCGCTACTCAGCAAATGACAGGCACATCGCCTACACTACTGGAACGTTTGTTTGGCTCAAGTTAACCTTCGCTAGGGGAGGAGCTGTAGGCGCGTTAATGCAATACCTTCGCCGTCTTCGGCGCTATCGGCGAGCGCATAGAGGTATTTGCCGTTGGGGCTAAGAGTCGCACCAAATCGATGCTTGACTGGCATAACATCATATTGATTTTCGCCATCAAATTCGTATGTACGGAGCGCACCCTCATTTACGCCCCACAGTAAATAGCGGTCTAGATGTTTAAGGATTTGAGTACTTGGGCTACCTTCGTTGACGACTTGAGCGCTTGATAATCGATCAAGTTCGAGGTTATACGTAGAAAAACTCGTGCCGTCTTGGACCATTGCCAGCTGGCCATTATCAGTAATGTTACTATGGATAATTGCATTCTCAAGCTGAAGTGTTTTTTGGTGCGTGCGCTCAAGCTCGGCAGTGCTATTATCGGGTAAATTACGGCTAGACGACAATTTTGCCTCTGGGCCATTCGTAATTAAAAAGTAATATTTATCGAAGTACTTTCCGATTGAGAGCTGTGAGGGTTCCGTGCTACTATTTTCTATCGTATCAATTATACGTGGTTCGCGGTAATCTTCTTTGACGTAGCCGACACTTTGAACTCCGCTCTCATCCTGCTGCGTAAACAAGATAAATCCGTTGCCGTACAGACTAAAAACTACTACATCTTGTACCAACGGTCGGCTTAGCGTTTGACGATCGAGGTCTATAATACGCACATCACCATCTATCAGCGCGTACAACTCAGACCCATCATTCACACTAAATACCGGCTCGCTCATAGCTCCACTAATTCCGAGGTGTGAAGTAATGTTTACAGAGTCCTCTGGCTGATCAAGGTCGAGTAATATCCATTCTTTTGCACCCTCGCCGTAGGTATGCGATAACAAAAGACGCTTGTCGTTTCCAGCCCAACGCTCTATCGAAAAGTGCGAGAGAGGACGTTCGGGTGTTGGATCGGTGTAGAGTGTGCGAGGGAGTGCAACTTCTTCTGTTTGCACGGTATCGCTATCCAGGCGTGCAATCGAAACAACAGGATTACTTTCAGACTCAAGTACTGCATAATAGCGACTCGACCCGGACGGAAGCGCACTCGCAACAGTAGCAGGATACGACGCAACAGACTCAGGTTTTCGCTCTTCTGGAATTAAACGCGGGTAAGTGACCCATGAAATACTGCTAGTATGTATCGGGATAGTTTTTTGCCACGGAAGATAGCCGTCCCTCGTCATTGAAACGCTATATTCACCGGTCTGTGAAGCGAGTTTGGCTGGTGTTCGTGACCCAAACTGGGCGCCATTGATTGTCAC
>CALGUM010000041.1 GCA_937902295.1 uncultured Candidatus Saccharibacteria bacterium
GATATCTCTGGATTACACTACCTGTCATAGACTACCACCCTCGTTGATTCTTTTGCTTGCGCGATCTCTGCACGTAAATTATCCCGTTTTTTCTGCTCAAACAGCACGTTCATAAAAAATACACTATTTGCATCTGTTTCAATAAGCTCGCTCACTCCCCTGGGGTACTTTTTAACCTGCTGTAGCAAATATGTAGATGAGCGAACATTTGCGATGGATCCATCATCAGATGGCGTCGCCTCGTCAACAACAAACATGGCACCAGAAAAATCATTGCGTGCGTTTGCCGCACCGTAGTCGATAACTTCTTCAAGTGCTTTAGCAGCACCGAGCTCTTTGTCGATAATTTTCTTCCGGTACTCTGCCGCTAGCGTCTTTGTTTGCTTCACCTGCTCCGTAGCTTCATTACCAGTATTCATTCCTGCGGCAGCAAATTCGTACACAAATACACCGTATCCATCTAGTGCGGACTGCGCGAGCCGAAGATTAAATACAGTAGAGTACCCAATTGCAGCATTGAGTGCATTATCCTCGCCTTGAGCGCGTATGTTGCGACGAGATTGTTCATTACTACTAGTATCACTATGGTCGAGGTTGAGATCTGAAAACTCAGCAGCACTCTCTTCGTTCTGTGAACCTGCAATAGCCTCTTCTAGTTTCGCAAGATCAGAGGGATTCACACCATCACCGTTTGTACTGCTTGTGTCACTACTGCCTCTTGCAGTCCGAGACATAAACGTCACATATTCATCCGGCATGACAATGTTATATTTATCAGCCATCGCGAGGTTTTTTTCGTACTCAATCACGATATCTCGAACCTCATTACGGTCCAGACCCTGTGCTTCTCCGTATCTCACGTATTCGTTAAAAGCGGTCTGACTTACCTCGCGTTCCCCAACCTTGAGAGCGAGAGGGTCAACGACATTCAGTGCTTTAAATACAAAAAACATACCAATCAATGTCGCTACTATTACCAACACAATAACTACGCTCGCAACTAAAGGGCGTTTTCGCAATTTCTCTGCGAGCCCTATATGCTCACGTTGCAAATCTTCACTCATCGCTGCTGACCACTCCTTGTGTTGTTCGCAATATATGTTTCATAAGTTATATACCTTGGCGCTAGTATAATACAGTTATGCTTTGGAAGTAAAGCACCTACCGGCACTCAAAACTAACTATATTTGACACTACTATTTACATTAATGCGACTTCATGTTATTATTTCAGTGTCCTTCCGCGCCCGCGGGAGACGTACACTACACCGAAAGGAGGTAGTCACGATGCGTAACCCGCGCCGGACTACCACAGCACTCCTGGCAGCAGGAGTGCTCACCATCGCAACCGCAGCCCCCGCCAGCGCACAGACGCCGGCTGACATCATGGTCCCCCTCGGGGGAACGTGCGTCATCAATGTGACACAGGTTCGCGTCGACGGCGACTGCACTCTGCAGTTCGTCGGCGGCGCCGTCGCGGCTGCATTGGCCGTGTTCGGACTCGGATCACTCGGGTCATCCGGCGATCCGATCGGAACTCCCGATCCAGATCCCACAGACCCGGATCCCACAGATCCGGATCCAGATGCGGACGATGTCTTCATCGCCGAGAACTACACGTTCTCGTCTGTGCAAGAGGGGATCTTCGGGATTCTCACCGCACGATACGTCGGCGAGGCGCCTGCCAATCCCGGCACAATCTCCCTTCGTCTCGAAGGAGATGACGGAGAGGTTTCGGTGTCCGACCCGAACACACCTCTGACAGAGAGTGTCAGCGGCTACTGGGTACTCGGAGAAACTGGCAAGTTCGTCGTCGTCTACACGCCGATCGGCGGACAGCCCGTCGATGTGGCGGAGTGGAGCTACTGAGCCCCACCTGACCGGTAGTGACAACACCTACTACACACGTTAGCCACGGAAATACCGTGCAAAGCCCCTGGCATCCATCGCGATACCAGGGGCTACTACTTTTTTGTGGTATAATAACAGATATGAGTTCACTATCTATCGGAATTGTCGGTCTTCCAAATGTCGGCAAATCAACCCTATTTAACGCCCTTACAAACAACGACATTCTTGCAGCGAATTATCCGTTTGCGACTATCGAACCAAACACTGGCATTGTCCCCGTCCCCGATGCTCGGCTTTCTACCTTACAGACAATTTATAGTTCCCAAAAAATTATCCCAGCTACCGTCACTTTTGTAGATATTGCAGGACTCGTGGCAGGCGCCAGCAAAGGCGAAGGCCTTGGCAACAAATTCCTCTCTAATATTCGTCAATGCGATGCCATCATCCATGTGGTGCGAGCATTCGAAAATAGTGATATTCTTCGCCACGACGAAGCACCAGTTAACCCACAAGCTGATATCGAAATTATTAACACCGAGCTCATCCTCGCAGACATCCAAACTATCGAAAACCGCCTACCCAAGCTTGAGAAAGAAGCGAAATCCAAGCCAGATGTGCGTGCGCAAGTCGAGTACCTACGCTCACTCCTCGAACAGCTCCAAGCGGGTGTGACACTCTCAAGCATACCGTCACTCGACACAGAGGCACTTGGAGATCTCCATCTCTTAACAGCCAAGCGAGTAATCTATGTATTCAATATTTCTGACGAAGATTTAACAGATACACAAAAAATCGCCAATCTTCAACAGCTTGCTGCACCAGCCGAATCTGTGTTCATTAGCGCAAAACTAGAAGAAGAGCTAAACTCTTTGGAGCCCGAAGATGCACAAGAATTACTTGCAAGTTATGGGTTCACCGAAGTCGGTCTATCCGTACTCATACGTGCAGCGTACGATACACTTGGCCTTCAGAGCTACCTCACCGCCGGACCAAAAGAAGTCCGTGCCTGGACCATTAAAAAAGGGTATACTGCGCCTCAGGCCGCTGGCGTAATCCATACAGATTTTGAACGAGGATTTATCGCAGCACAAATCGTCGACTTCGACGACCTCGTGACTGCGGGTAGTGAACAGGCTGCAAAAACAGCTGGAAAAGTTCGCACCGAGGGCAAAGACTATGTCATGCAACCCGGTGATGTGGTTGAATTTCGATTTAATGTCTAGAAATGAACTTAGCCCCTACGCGCCCACCTTTCGGTGGGTGCGTAGGGGCTGTTGACAGTTCAGTTCACCTCACACGGCAGAGCGTCGAGCGACGCGACCTCCTCGCCGTTGGCGAGGACAGTGACGAAGGTACCGACGACGACACCTGAGAAGGTGACGCCGTCGACCTCGGATTCGGCCGGAACCGTCTGCGAGTCAACTGTGTTGCCGTTGACTCGCAGACTGAATTCCACCGCCTCGATCGAGTCGTTGTTGTCGTACCGGACGAACCCGTCCGGTAAGCCATCCGCACAGCCGGTGAAGAAGATGTCGGCCTTGGGATGGACCCCTGTGGGCGGCTGATGACCGCCGCCACCCGGAATCGTCATACCGAGGCTGCCGACGAGCATCTGAACGGACGCGGCGAACGGGCTGCCGGCTTGGATGCCACCCTCGGTACCACCGACGGCATCGTACGAGACGACACCGTACTCCTGCTGGTTCGAGGAGCCAGCGGTACTGAAGGCGGTGCTCGTCGCGAATGCAGACGAGTTGGCCGATGCTGCCGGCGCGGTCATGGCGGTACCGAGAAGTGCTGCGGCAGTTACTGCCACCATACGACGAGTCTTGCGAATCATGAGTGTCCCCTTTCCGGGGGATAGCTGCTGGAACTGAACTGTCAAACTGAAATGGCATCTGGCCACCTCAGTACAAACCACCCTAGAGTGATTAGTACTCATATACTAACACAAACTTATAAATATTGCAATAGCTGTATTATTTATGTGAATTTTGCTCCTAAAAAGAAGCAGTCCCCCGCGCCACACCCTAAGGTGCCACGCGGGGGATGTTGATCAGGGAGTTGAATCGATAGCGCACTCGCTCGGCACCGGCATCATGGCGTACGAAACGCCTTCACCGGTCTGAGCTACCACCATGTCCCCAGCAGGAACCCCGCTGAAACCAAACGTGAGCTTCTCGCCCGCTTCGATGAAGTAGTTCATGACGATAGTTCCGAGCACCAGCTCGAAGCCCATGCCGCTCGTACTGCGACGATTGTCGAATTCTACCTCACCCGACCCATCACACCTGACGTCGAGATTTGCCGTGGGGTTGATGATGGGGTCGGGGGCGAATTCACTACCTGCGGACCCAAGCGAACTAGCGAACGCTGTGACTATATCCGAAGTCACAGCAACCGTCTTGACCTCCTGGGTCTCGGCCCTGCCATTGGATGATACCAT
>CALGUM010000042.1 GCA_937902295.1 uncultured Candidatus Saccharibacteria bacterium
TCGGCGGTGTGCCATCTTTGGTCTTTTTTACAATAGAGCGAATGTGCCCTATGCTCGAAAGCACACGAAAATCAGTCCCGAGGTACTTCTCGATGGTTTTTGCCTTTGCCGGACTCTCTACGATAACTAAGTTCTTTGCCATAAGCTTCTTTCACTGTATCCAAAATACATGCAAGATACAATACTACTAGCGTAGATGGCATTTGTAAAGCGCGCGTGGAATAGCGTGGGTTGTTATAGCTGAGTCATAGTGTCGTGTTGACCAGTAACGAATTCGCTAAGATGCAGTGCGTCGAGGCTTAATTTTGCTTCGTCTATAACGATGCGCGTATCTGGAGTGTAGTGCTCCGAAGACGTGTCGATGCCATTATTGGATAGTACATCTTGCCATTCAGGGTGAGCGCTAAAATCCCACATATGTTCTGGTAGTTTTTCGATCATTACAAAAACCTCTTATTTATATACGTGTAGTATACGCCGCAACAAGAGAGTTATCAATATAAGGGAAAAGGAAAGAGGCGGATGCAATATACATCCGCCTCTGGACCAAAGGCTCGAGCTCCAACGGAGCGAGATCTCTTGAGGCTTCAACGAAGCGAGACTCCCTTTGGGATGAGAATTATTTATACTGGCTTCGGGTCTCACCCGGCCCGCTCAATAGCAAGAGCGTATTCTGTCGCGTGTTGGTTTCTCTCGTGTAGAGAGAACGAGTCGCGAATCAACTCGTTTTCAAGGATCACTCCTTGGTGTCGTCCTCCTGGATGCAGTGCTGGAACTGATCCAGCTGCTTGAGGAGGGTGGCGTTGGCGTCGGGCACCTGAGTGTCGCCCTGGTGAGCGGTCACCTTCGACGTGTCGTCGGTGATGGTGATCCGGACGCGGCAGTCACCGAGCGTGGCGTGATACGTGTCCTCGTGAGAACCGTTGTGTCCTCGCACCGGATCGGTGAACCCGCGAGCGTTAAGCTCGCCGATCTTCGGATCCTTGGCGGGGTCGTACTCAGTGCTACCACACGCGGTAGTACTGATCGCCACCACAGTACTCACCGCGATGACCATAGCGCCCTTGAGGGCCTTGCAGGGGGCGTTCATACGCCCTCCTTCCGGTGTTTCTCGTAGTACTAGGATTTGCACGTGCTCGCGTTAGTGAGTTTAGTGTCTTTAGACTCTCCTTTCTGACGCGTAATAATAAAATAGCATATTTAGTATAATAAGTCAAGTAGTAGGATGTTAGATACTAGAAAAAGTAACAGGACGTTCCGACGGGCGCGGGTACGCCTATCGGAACGTCCTTGGGGTTAGATGAGTGGGACGACGCACAGGGTCACGTCGTCGAAGACGTCGAGAGACTGTGTAAGGTCTGGTGCAACCGTGAAGTCTCTGGCTTCGAGGTGTATCATCTCGTCCGATTCAACAATACGACCGATATATTCATCGGGATTGTCATTGTCGTGGTAGAAGCCAAAGAGCTCTCCACTTCGTGCGATGACTCCTACGAGATGGAATCGGGCGGTTGCTAGCAGGTCGATGGTCGGTTCCTTCCACTCGCTTGCCACGCTTACCCTCGGGTTCCATTCGTTGGACGGTCCCAATGTTAATGATTCACTCGCCCGGCATTCCGGACGCTTTGTTTTGTCGTTGGAGCCGATTGA
>CALGUM010000043.1 GCA_937902295.1 uncultured Candidatus Saccharibacteria bacterium
GTTAGGATCGCTGGATGTCACATGTGTATCCCAGCGTGTCACGCCGTTTTCGTCGATGTACGCTGCGTGATAGAAAGGTGGCATATCTTCGATTTCATACTTACCATCAATATACTGTGTTGTATATTCGATCAAGCTATCGTGCAACTCAGTGTCGTGATGCAACACTTCGCTGAGACGGAGAGTATATGCATCGTAGCTTTCACCCTGCTGCACACGGAGGTGTTCAGGTATCGCATCGACTTGACCTTCGATCAATTGCACTTGGTACAGTTGGCCAGAAAGCTCGCTCGGGCTCTTTGTGTACTGATTGTGCAGTTCGGCCATGATATCTTCTTTACTGCCGTTTGGATCAATATTATTGAAGTCATTATTGATACGGCCGTTTGTTTCGAGGAATTCGCGTTCAGCCTGGATAGACTGTTCGTAGGATTGTGTAGGATCAGCATCAATGTCGAGATTATTGCCATCACCATAATCACTTTCGCCATATCCTGTATCAGACTGAGGTACGTCGGATGTGTCGAGATTCGCTCCTGACCCACCGCCATTTCCGCTATCCGTCAACCAGTCAATGATACCAGGTGCGAATTTTGACGCAGCAATAGCCCCGACAGTTACGCCGACCAGCGCCACCCCAGCTATCCTAGTACGCCGCTTATGTCGCTTCATTCGCTTTTCGTAGTCCGCGTCACTTTCACCTTCAGCTTGCTCAATAGATTCTGCACGCTTTTCATTGATATTATCTACGTAACCCCTAAATCTTGTCATCATTATACTCGGCATAACATTTGCTTTTGCCCAAAGTGACAGTTTTTCGCGGACTTCATCGTCTGAAGGATCCTCTTCATCATCACCATTAGATGTTTCCGAACTATCTTTTACCATAGTCGGCTCTTCATTTGAACTTGGCTCTGTCTCTGAATTAAGGCTGTCTGCCATCTCTTTAAGGCTTTGGATAATTTCAGCGTACTTAGCAACTCGCTCGGCTTGCGGCATATCGCTCGCAATATTTGCCATGTAGTCCGCGATATTCCTGCGCTGCTTATTACGCCATGCGTCGACTTCATCGGGCTGTATATCTTTGGGAAGCGCCTCTCCAACATAATTATCAAAATACTCGTTGGCAATATTCTGATATGTCGAATAATCTGGCTCTTTTTCGTGACTATCTGCTCTGGGGCTGTGTTCTGACATAATATTTGGTCCTAGTGCTTTTTGTGTTGTTATGTATTTATTTTTGTATCTTTTATTGTATTATATATTGATATTAGCATAAGTAGTATAAAAAGTCAATATATATAACGTGTTATTTTACAAGAAAGCAAATAACCCACTTGACAGTGGGCTATTGTACTTGGATTGCCGGACAGTTGCTAGAACCTTAGCGATCCGCTACTTCAAGCTTAACTACCAGAGACATCTTTGCAGCCTCAGCTTCAGCTCGGGCGGCTTCAGCCTCCTCTACGATTAGCTCTGCTTTTCGGGTCAAAATCGTTTTGCCACTGCCAGTGTCAACGGTACCCTCTCTACGAGCTTCGTCTGCCTTCTTTTCGGCTTCACGAGCCTTTGATTCAGCATCATTAGTAGCAGTCTTTACGCTTATCCGACGAGCAACTATGTTGTCCCATGTAAATTCATAATCTTCATGCTCGAGTTCTTTAACAGATGAGTCAGGTGCTTCACTTGTCGGTTTATCAATTTTGCC
>CALGUM010000044.1 GCA_937902295.1 uncultured Candidatus Saccharibacteria bacterium
ACGGTTAGGACACCAGGTTTTCATCCTGGCAATCGGAGTTCGATTCTCCGTGAGGTCACCAAGATAGAATTACACATCAGAATAAGCATCTGGTTTTCATCTTTGAAAGTTAGACGCTTTTTCTTATCTGTTAAATAGTACAGTTTTTTACTGTTATACTGAAACAATTATGCCAAAAGCGAAATTAACTCTCAGTGGCGGTCAAGCACTTCTTGGTGCAGCGTTTCTATTTGCATTCACAAACGTGCTAGTTCGTGAAATGGCCGATATGTGGGGTGACCAGGCCCAAGTAGCGATTCGATTTGCACTTGTGTGGTTGATTCTAGTGGTTTTCACCTACCTCACAAAAAGCGAAAAGAGGGTAATACCTCCTACAAAACGAGTAACAGC
The DNA here is from genome assembly GCA_937902295.1 of uncultured Candidatus Saccharibacteria bacterium. GTDB lineage: Bacteria > Patescibacteriota > Saccharimonadia > Saccharimonadales > Saccharimonadaceae > Mycosynbacter. The sequence continues at coordinate 391 of CALGUM010000044.1, forward strand.
GATTGCCTACAGTCTCATTGCAGCACTAAGTATTCTCTTTTTTACCCTCTCCGTCCAAGCAACGACAATCGCAAATACACTCTTCACTTCGAACGCCACCGAACTGTTCGTAGCCTTCTTGCTTGGAAGTATCTTGCTCGGAGAAAAAATAACCTTCAAGAAAATTTTCGCAATCGGCTTAGCTGTCATTGGGCTAGTCTTGTACTCCGATTCGATACTTGTGGGCAGCGCAGGTGTAATCTTTGGAATGCTCGGTGGAGCAGCGACTGCACTGTGTAACTTATGTGCTAAGAAGCTTAAAGGGGTAGACCTTGGTGCAATTATGCGACTACAGTTTGGCTTGGGCGCTATCTTTATGATTGTATTGACTTTGACATTCTCACCAAACGATATTCTGCGAACAGTCAGTATTGAAGGTACAATAGCTACTTTGCTCTTTGCACTGATACTCATCGCAGCAACGCGACTAGTCCTGTATGGCTTCCAGAATTCAGATATCAACATTGCGTCCGTGATCCTCTCCTCCCAATTAGCATTTGGGGCTTTGCTTGGATTTTTCATTTACCAAGAAACGTTGACGCAGCCTGAAATGATCAGTGGACTACTTATTCTTTGTGCGGCAATACTAGGTGGCTTAGCCCAGAAACCTACAGCAAAAGACATACAAATTCATTCATAGAGTATCAAACAAGTCGCCGTAGAGAATCTGATAGTTTATTAGATTGACACACCGCGGTCACTCCCGCATAATTAGAGAGATAGATTTTATGCAAATAACACGAGCGGAGTGACAGCAATGGGGAATTTCTTACACACATTAGGCGAAAAAATGTTCGAGTTCAAGTGGCTAGTAGTAGTTGGATGGGTAATACTACTAGGAGCGCTTGGCACAACAGCCGCAATGTATATGCAGCCGCCTTCTAGTAGCCTCTCTATTCCAGGTACAGAAGCACAAAAAACATTCGATCGTTACGGTGAACTGTTTCCAGATGAAGGCATGGCGTCGGGCCAAATTGTGTTTGCTGTCGAGGATGGTGACATCACAAGTCGCGAGCAAGAAATCAATTCATTGCTCAGTAAAATCGAAGACGTCGAAAATGTAACCGCGGTCATTAGCCCCTTCGAAAATCCAAACGGCATAGCAAAAGACGCGTCAATCGCCTACGCCGTAGTACAACTGGACGGTGAACTTGGTTCGGTAAGCCAGAAGACGACAGATCGGATAGAATCACTGATCTCTTCAGCCAATATTTCCCAGATGCAGATTGAACGTGGCGGTGACTTGATCCGTAAAGTGCCTGATGAAATCTTGGGAGTTGGCGAGATAGTGGGCGTATTGATTGCCCTCATGGTACTGCTTATTACACTTGGCTCTCTCATCGCAGCTGGCATGCCTATCATTACCGCGCTTGTTGCAGTAGGCGCAAGTGCAGCTGGGCTCTTTTCGCTGAGCGAAGTGGTAGACATAAACTCTACTACCCCAGCACTTGCCATCATGCTCGGACTGGCTGTAGGTATAGACTACTCGCTGTTTATCATCAACCGCTACCGCAGCCTCCTACTCGAAGGGTACGACTACAAAGCAGCTGCTGCACGCGCAATAGCCACTGCAGGCAACGCTGTGATTTTTGCCGCTACTACTGTGGTAATCGCGCTCACATCGCTTGCCGTCGTACAAATACCTTTCATTACCACGATGGGTCTCACCGCCGCTGCAACTGTCGCAGGTGCGGCAGTCGTGGCAATCACACTTGTTCCG
>CALGUM010000045.1 GCA_937902295.1 uncultured Candidatus Saccharibacteria bacterium
TCCTGCAGTTCATGTGCGGCTTCTGCTTCTCGTAACTCTTCTGGAAGATCAGTAAAGCTCCGTGCAGTAATGAGTTTTGCAATCCGCTTGCTTCCCTCTGCTGCAAGCTCTTCACCGAAAATTTCTAGTACCTGGTCCCGAAACTCTTCATTTGTCATTTTATTCTTACGATCAAATAGCTTGATCATAAGATGAGATTGGACGCTGTCGAGGCCAAGATATTCGCTCATCATAAAATTAATGAGCTCGCGGTTATTTACATGAATCCGAAACATCTCGTCGGTGGCACCAAATGCTTTGATGATTTCGTACGAAAGAGATATCATTTCAGCCTCGGCCTGCACGCTTTCGACACCAAACATATCTGTATTCAGCTGCCAAAATTCACGTTCACGGCCACGCTGTGGGCGCTCATAGCGCATGAAGTTTGCGATACTATATAGTCGTGCGGGATACCCCAACTCTTGACGTCTAGCTGCTACCATACGACTGATTGTTGGTGTCATTTCTGGACGAATTGCTACAGTCCGTTCGCCACGGTCTGTAAGAATATAGGTCTGCTCAGTGGCGAGCTCCTGTCCGCTTTTTGCAGTATAAATTTCGAGCGGTTCAAGCACTGGTGCGGCATACTCTTCGTACCCATGTAGTTTTGCAACTTTGTGCCATGTATCAAATATATAATTACGTACCCGCATATCTTCCGGGTAGTAGTCTCGTGTGCCTTTGTAGGGTTGGGTACTTAGTGAGCTCATGTATAAAATTATCGTATCATCTTTCTCTGTTGATGGCAAAGGGGTGCTGCACTGCTCATCACATAAAAAGAGGCTGCGCATTTCGGCGCAACCTCTTTTAGTATTAGACTCTTTCTGTTAGAAAAGTCGGCGACTTCCTGCGTAGTAATACGCGCTGAGTCCCATTGCTGTCAGACCAATGCCTGTACCGATGAGGTCAGTCGCACCAGTACGTGGAAGCTCTTTTGGTGGAGCGGGTGTGACAGGTGTCACAGGAGTTGGCTCATCACAATCTTCAAGTGTAGTAGAGTGACGAGTTTCATCAAAGTCTTCTTTGTCGATTGATACAATCTGCTTTGTCTCTAGGTCACAGACGATAATCTTCTCAGCTTCTTTGCAGTCTTCGAAGTTTCGGCTATGCTTTTTCTCATCAAACTGCTCTTCGTTGATAGTGATGATAGTTTTGGTCTTAAGGTCACATACCTGGATCTCAACCTCTTCGCAGTCAGCTTGGTTTGTAGAGTGACGGGTCTGGTCGAACTCACGCTCGTTGATTGTAATCCATTCTTTTGTCTCGATTAGACAAACTTTGATCATCTTGTCCTTACAGTCTTCAAGGTTACGGCTGTGTTGCTCTGGATTAAACTGATCTTCTTTGATTGTGATGATCTTGCGTGTAGCAAGCTCACATACCTGGATATCATTGACCGGTGGTTTTGGTGGTGGCACAGGTTTTGCATATACAGGGTTACCGCAGTCTTTGATGATAGCATTTTTAAAGTTGCCCTGAGCATCGAGTACTACGAGTGTAGGTAGTGATGCGCCAGGATTCGCGAATGCTTGGCCGCCGACGTGTGATGTTTCGTAATATGTCTTACCAGCGATAGAAACAGGTCGACTGTGCTGGATCTGATGACGTCCGATACTTGTCGCACTATGTGCAACAACACGTCCTTCGGCCACGACTTCACCTCGATTGTTCGAGACACCGTCTACTACGCGGTCACCTGGCGCAAGGGCCGGCTTGATCCAGTAGTGATCAAAGATCGCTTTTACGTCACCACATGTATTCGCATTGTAATGATGTGTTACGTCACCATATCCATGCGTGCCCTGTGGTACGATATTATTCGTTTGATTTCGACAATCAGCTGCCTCTACGGCCGTCTGATTAAATTGGTACACACCGACGCCTGCCAGCATGACCGTCATCGCGAAAAAGCCTGCAATAAATAGCTTGTTGCTTTTTGCACGACGAAATGTATTAATTAAGTCTCGCATTTTGTCACCTCACTCCATTAGGTTACTGTAATAATAGTATCACAAAAATGTGCTTATGTCAATAAGCGTTATTGCAATGTGTATGTTTTAGCGTTTATTTGAGAATAAATGCTGTTCTGCCCACTTATACATAAGTATACCAGATGCTACGCCTACATTTACAGACCGAGTGCTCCCGAGTTGTGGAATTGCAACTAGCTGAGTACAACCTGCTATCATTTCTGGCGAAAGGCCGGGGCCTTCTGCCCCAAACACAAGTACGGCACTCTGCGGTAGAGACACATCCGGCAACAACTCTGCCCCCTCGACGATATCAACCGCTATTCTATGCATCCCTGTCGTTGCCGCCAAGAAATCTGCCACCGTGCGATGGTACACGATATCCAAGTACGCATCAGTCTTCATAGCGCCTCTTTTGTTCCAACCCCGTCGTCCTACGATGTGTACACGTCGAACATTAAACGCATTGGCATTGCGCACTATGGTGCCGTGATTAAAATCTCTCGACACATTCTCTATTGCCACCTCAAGTGAAGCAGCCGAGCTGGCCAGATCACTCTTAATAGCTTCCACTCGCCAGTACCGGTACTTGTCCATTACATTACGATAATCCCCGGCTGCGAGCAATGCAGTGTCAAGCCTCTCGTCATCGGGCCATGGCAGTGAGTGTGGTGGTGCACCTGGTTTCATAGATCAATAGTAGCAGATGTGCGGCGCACTTCTGATATACTAAAACTAAATATGAGCTCGCGCCTAAAAACATCAACACTGTTTACGAATGTTCTGCAATTCTTGAAGCTCCAATTAGCGGGCAATATACTGTTCCTGGGAACAATTATGGGTATCGCTGTCGCTGATACGCTTGAGAATGGCGATCCGTTCATAGGCCTAGTGGTAGGTAGTGCACTTGCCCATGTCGTGTTTTTTTATGTCAATAAGAACTGGATTTTTACTGGTAACGACAACGAGCAAACAAAAAAAGAAGCAGGTCGCTTTATATTATTTATGAGTTTTAACTTTGTACTCAATATATTCTTGGTCGAAGGTGCAACATCTCTCATTGCGACCTTTGCGCCTCATCTGGGTGCGTATGCCTATTACATTGGTGTCGTCATGGCGGCGATGTTTTTTGCCATATGGTCGTATCTTGGATTGAAACTTTGGGTATTTAAACGTGCAACTAATAGACATGCTACTGTGAGCCGATACCATGGGCTTACGTACGAAAAACAGCGAGGCAAAAAGTAAGCCATGATAGGACTAAATCATGTGCTTGCAGGTACGTTTCTCGCCGTTATTACCCCTGTAGAGCACCTACCCTATCTCCCGCTCATTGCACTTGCCTCACATTTTATACTCGATGCGGTGCCGCACTATGGCAATGATGAGACCGCGCTGGTTGGCTCGCACAAGTTTCGTAGAATACTCCAGATTGACGCCTCGCTGTGCGTACTAGCCGTCAGTTTCGCTCTTTACCTCTACCCCGACAAGTATCTGTGGATTCTTATCGGCGCGTTCTTTGCTGCCGCACCAGATATACTGTGGCTGTTTGAACATAGAGCAAAACGACGAATAGCGCGACTTTACTTTGCGCTTGCAAAAAAAATCCAGTGGGCTGAACACCCCTGGGCTTGGTCGCTCGAGATACTATGGGGTATGATTCTCATTACCCTACTAATCGGATTTAGCTAGTCGCTCGCCACCTGAACCATACGGTGCGTGCGGTACCACAATCCACAGAACTACATACGGCAAAAGCCCTGGCAGGCCACCAGGCAAAAGCAGTAGCACCGCGATAACACGCACGATCACAGGATCGATTTTACAATACTCAGCAATGCCGCCACATACACCGGCTATCATGCGGTCATCCCTTGATCGATATAATCGTTTCATACTTTAATTATACACCACACCTCTACTGAGCTTCAATTTGTGATTGAAAAAAATGCCCTTACGACGTACAGTAGTATACGTACTACCTCATGTAATCGTGCACCTAACGGCACGGCACAACTACATAAGCACGAGTGGCGGAATTGGTAGACGCGCTAGCTTCAGGTGCTAGTGTCCTTCGGGACGTGGAGGTTCAAGTCCTCTCTCGTGTACCATTGTTATATCAAAGTCTCAAATGGGGCTTTTTTATTTAGCTATAGAAAGGAAGATTAGTTTGCAGCAGTGTGATGCGAAAAGTCTGCACCGTCATATCCGGTTCGCAGACGCGCCACTACCTGACGGAGTTCATTCGGCTGCTTGACACCTGTATTGAGCGTACCGTGTTCATCGAAAATTTTCCGTATGTTCTGATACAGATTCGCGACATCTTCGTCCATTTGCTTGGCGATAAACGGTGTTTTAATACGTCCTTCGCCCGACTCTGCCACAACAGACCCTTTGTACTCATATACAAGTGCCGCAAAAGCGTCGTAGAGTTTGAGGAGCTTTTGTTTGTCGGCAGCAGTCTGCAAGCTCATTTGTGGCCAAAAAGAATAGACACCATCTGACGCAAACCCACTATACGGCAGCTCAAGACGAAGTGACTTCTCTAATTTTGCCAGCGCACCGCAAAAATCTTCAAATCTATCCGAAGGGATATATACGCCGCGGAATAACGGTGACACTACCCCCGCCTTCTCTTCGGTATGCAGTGCGCTGTATGGAATTCCCCTGAGTGCCGCGAGCTCACGCACCCTATCGCGCTTGTCGGCCACTTCAAACGCGCCGCCAAACTTTGAGACGGCTTTGAGGGCTTTTTTGAGTTTACGCTTGCGCACCCGTTCATTGAAATCTTGGAATGAACAAAGAATAAGACCTGCAGAAGTATCGATACCAGCATCTTCGGACAATATGCCGCCGTACTGTTTGCCATTTTTGTGTGCGCGTTCTAGTAATCCACCAGCAAAGACCTCGAGTGTCTCTGGGTTAATAGATTTGAGATCATCGAGCAAATCAACCAAACTATTTTTATCACGTACTACAATTGCCAGCAGTATTTCGTTATTATTGTAGAAGTCTACTTTAAGAATCATTTCTGAAATCACACCCAGAGTGCCCTGGCTGCCGACAAATAATGGCGCTAAATCAAATGAGCCATTCTTTTCTTTTACTTTGCGGATTGGTGGATACCCCGAGTTGTCAATTGTGTCGGAGCTGATACTTTGCTCTATCAGTTCACGATTATCTTCTATAAGATTATCAATAGTGCGGTAGATCTCACCTTCGAGTGTTTGCAGGCCTTTTTTCTGATTGAGCTCTTTTTTTGACAGACGACTCGTTTGCAATACATCACCGTTTGCTAGTACTACTTCGAGCTGCTCGACACTTTCTTCGATCGCCCCACGCTGACCCGAGTAGCGGCCGCTAGCATTGTTTGCCACTGCGCCCCCGATGGTACTATATTCCACAGAATCTGGAAATGAGGGTATAAAACACCCTTGCAGCTTGAGCGCAGTCTGCAATGAACCGAAGTTTACACCTGGCTGCACATGCACGAGACGCTTTTTTGGATCGTATTCGATCACCTCGTTCATATGAGCAACCGTGTTGATTACGATACCGCTACCTGTAGCAGCACCTGTGACATCCGTGCCTGCACCGCGTGCAGTAATGGAGATCGGGTGACCTTTTTCTGCCAATTGATGGGTAAAACGAAGAATTTTTCGAATATCGTTGGTAACTTTTGGATGGGCCACTATCTCTGGCGTAAACCCAATCATGCTGGCGTCATGCGAGAATTGCTTGCGTACTGCAGTGCTGGTTGTCACCTCGCCGAGTAAATGCTCATTTAGGTATCGTGATATCTTACTCATCTAACTTCCCTCTTGTATTTGTAAGCTTTACCTCTATGATAGCACAGCTGTCCAGCGTAGTGTGATTTTTAACGCGGACGTTCAAAATGGCACGTATACCCACCGGGATTTTTCTGTAAATACTGCTGGTGGTACTCTTCTGCCGGCCAAAACGCCGTGAGTGGTTCGAGCGTCGTCACGATAGACTTTTCCCAGAACGCCTGGTTTCGTACTATCGCCTCTTCTGCCTTGCGTCGCTGCGCATCATCAGCATAGAATATGGCCGAGCGATAGCTCGCCCCTATATCGTTGCCTTGTCTGTCGGCGGTAGTGGGGTCGTGGATACGGAAGAAATAATCGTAGAGCGCAGCGAGCGACGTGCCTTCGGGGTCATACTCAATCCGCAGTGCCTCCGCATGCCCCAGGTGATGCTCATAGGTAGGGTGATCATTGTCGCCACCTGCATATCCAACCTCTGTACGTACGACACCCGGCTGCATCGCAATCAACTCCTCCATCCCCCAGAAACATCCACCTGCAAGTACTATCGTTCGTGTCATGTACCTTCCCCTTTCCTGGTGCGCTCATGCTATATCTCTACTCTCTAGTATACTAGTACTATGACAACTATAGAATTCTACTTCGACCCCTCGTGTCCATTTTGCTGGATCACCAGCCGCTGGCTCACACGGGTGAGTGCCGAGCGAGATATCAACATAACCTGGCGGCAGTTTAGCCTGGCGCTCAAAAACAACGAGCTCATGCAACGCGACGGCGAAACCGCACACGCCGAAGCCCACCGCAGTGCACACCGCGTGCAACGTGTCATCGCCCGAGCCGTCGCAGAGCATGGCGCCTCGGCATCCGAACTCTACTCAGAGTTTGGTATGCGCTTTCATATCATGGAGCAACGGTTTAGCGACACCATGATCCGCGCTGTACTAGCCGTCAAAAAACTCCCAGAGGATCTACTCGCCGCCGCAGACGATACCAGCCTCGACGCATATCTGCAAACCGAGATCGACTCCGCCACAGAAGCCGCCGGCCCAGACATCGGCGTACCGACGATTGTGTTCCGCAGCCAAGATGGTACACGCCTCGGTTACTTCGGCCCCGTGCTCAACGAACTCCCGGACACCCTGCAGGAATCCCTCAACATCTGGGACGGCCTCGAAAAACTCGCCACCAGCCCGAGCTTTTACGAGATTAAGCGACCTCGCGACGGCAGCCCAAATGTGTTTAGTGCTGCTCGCTGTTAATGCGCGACTTTAACCATTAGTCACTTTAGCTGAGAGCCGTACCTGATCAAGCCCCCAGTCATGCAGTAGTTTTTGAGCATTTTTCTGTCTTGTGTGCAGGTCGGGTTCTGACATGTACCACTCCAAGCTCTCTACTAAATCATACGCCGCCAGCTCGGTACGATTGTCCTGCGAAAGTAGAGGATGTAAAAAATGAGTTAGTTTATCAATAACTCCGAGGGTTTCCTTGTCTGCATCTACGCCTGCAGCGACGACTTCTCGGATTGCGTTTTGTATCGCCAGTATCTGTCTGTCGGTAAATACTTCCCCGATCGCTTCGTTGGCAGAGTATTTAATCATTTTCGCAGCGTTTTCATCTGAAAGAGTATCGCTCTTGGGTTGTTCGTCTGTCAAAGTGACCTCTGTCAATATGTCAGCGATGCCCAGGAGCTTCTCGTTCTTGGTTGCCAGAATGTCTAGCTTTTTACGAGTATAATCCTTGAGCTGCGTGATTTCATCATCTGAGGTATTCATGTCACCCAGTATAATCTAGAACCTAAAAGTGAGCCAGTTTTGCGACGTGGCTCAGGGTCGTTACATCAAGCTCCTCTACCAGTGTACCTACCTCGGTCTTTTGCGTTGCCATGTGGCCCTTGGCCGGAACCGTAGTGATTGTGGTTTTGACTCCTGTGAAACGTAGACTTATCTACGTGTCCATCCGCAAGGAGCGTCTCCCCCTCCTTTGTACCCCAGCCATAGACAAAGGTCACCGGCTTACCGTCGATGTAGCCATAGTGCGCCAGTCCCCAGCCTCCACCATGCCCTTTTGATTTCTGGAAATCAATATAGGCTTCGTCATCTGCGAAATTTTCTGGTCGATTGGCGTCAAACGGTTTACGGTCGTGCGTCGCTTTGCCTGTCCGACTCAAGGCCGCATGCCCATGCCCAAACCCGTCTGGCTTCGAGATTCCTCCGTAGAAGATATCGTAGCTGCCGTCATTGTTTTTGCGCACTTTGATATTGCCGAGATATTCGGCCGATACGCCCGCCCGCATTGCAATCGCTCGATCATCGTCACGCTTTTGGGCGTTGCTTTTCTTGACCGTATCGAGACGCACCTGAAATGCTTTTACTGCGACGTCGAATTCAGCTTTTGCTTGCTGAAACTCTTTGGCCGCACGTTCGTGCTCGGACTTTGCCGAATCGAATACGCGCTTGCACGAATCGAACTCAGCTTTAGATCGCTGGAATGCAGTCTTTGCCGAGTCGTGCGGACCGCGAGCTGACCGAATCTCTTCGACCAGCTTACGCCGCTCTGCCACATATCCCTGCGACTCTGCTTTGTAGCCACGACCTTGCTCTGCATAGGATGCAGCGCCTGCGCGGTCACCACGATCCCATGCCGACCTGGAGCTCTCGAACGCGCGTACCATGTTCTGATATGCTTGCTCTTGTTGCGTGTTGAGCGAGTCGATCCGGGGACCGTTAGCACTGCGAACACGTTGGCATTGCTGCCAGGTACGATCTTGCTCGTCGTAGGCACGTTGCTTGGCATCGTGCGCGCGGTTCATTACATCACGCGCCTTAGAACGCTTTTCCCATGCGCGCTGCTGCTTGTCGTAGGCGGTTTGTTTGCGCTGATATGCAAGATCCTGCGCCGACTTGAGGCGGTCGAGCTCGGTATCTTTTGCCATCGTAATCACCTGATTCTTGTAAAGGAGCGAAAATCACGTGGAATTACGTGATTAGAGCAACTATATAACAGTGCTATCGATACCACAAACATAAGCACCACAGTTTATAACTAAAGCTTTAGGCGCACTGGTGATGCTCGCCACTGGCCCAAGCTTCTACGACATCAAGCGACCCCGCCCGCGACGACAGCCCAAATATGTTTAGTGCTGCGCGCTGCTGAGACGGCCACCAGTAAATTAAAATAGCCCCACATCCCGTGAGGCTATTTTTACGTGCCGACCTTAAGGCTGCGGTGTTATCTCGTCTCTATCGTCATCACGAGTGCCATCGATTCTCTCGGAGGCGGCTTCTTTTGCATCCTCGGCTTTATCCTTAATATCGCCCACGACCTGGTCTTTTTTGCCCTCTAGTTTGAGCTTGTCGTTTCCAGTAATATTACCGGCGGCTTCCTTGGCCGAGCCCTTTAGTTTGTCACCTAGTCCACTCATGGAAAACTCCTTTCGTTACTTGGTACTGTACTTACTATTATACAGTTTTTGACTGCACCTGGCTAGGAGCCCCGTTCCTCTTAGTTTGAGCTCTTGCCAAATCAAGTATGTCCGCGCGTAGTGACTACTATTCAATTATTTTTTACCCAAAAAGCGAACTGCCAGAATAGCTGCACTAGCACCCAGTGCTATTTTCGTTGTTTCTTTCGCGGTACTTAGTGCTTTTACCCTGAGTTCTATTCGCCTACTCCGACGCAGATCATTCTTGTTGTCGGGTGCGTGGCTCACCATTACCTCGATGACGTGTGCATGCAAAGCACCAAATGTTTGCTCAAACGCTTCGAACTCCTCCGCCTTGTCAGTAGCTTCTGCTAATTGTATCTCGAATGCCTCTATGATTTCATCTGTCGAGTCGGAATTATTATCGACCGAAATACCGCATGCGTAATTGTCGGAAAGTTCTTTGATCTCAAGAATAGACTGGAGTAATAGTTTTGCACCAAACTGAAGCTTGTCGTCCAGGCCAACTTCGGCTAACTGAAGCGTGCGAGCGAACCCCTGCGCCGCTTCAATAAGAAAGCTGTTGAGATATGCTTCAGCCTCTTCTGTCGACTCGCCTTCTCCCTCCATCATTTCCTCGATTTGCTCATGGAGAGCTCTTTTTGCTGCAATGAATGACTCGATAGCTTCGATGCCCTCTGAACCCTCACCACTAAAAATATCTTGCTGAATCTCTATCTCACGGGTCGACATATTGCTGTCTGGAGTACGTTCATGTTTATGCATAGGTAAATATACGTTATCATAATGGACACTTAATCAAAACCATAACAACTGTCATGGGCGTAGTATAAGATATATTGTAGAATGATTTGCACATCAAAACTTATCTATAGAATATCAGGTGAATTTTTGGTATAATAATCTTGCTGCACTACGCGGATGTGGTGGAATTGGTAGACACGCTAGCCTTAGGAGCTAGTGCCTTCGGGCGTGAAGGTTCAAGTCCTTTCATCCGTACCATAATAAGAAGACCCGATGAGGTCTTTTTATTTTGCGGGCAATCTATAAGTTCTATGAACCTTCACTACTTTTGCTATTCACAAAAGGTGAAGCTAGCGCCCTGTCGGGCTTCTGCGCCAAGTCCTTTCATCCGTACCATAATAAGAAGACCCGATGAGGTCTTTATATTTTAGCCAAAGATTACTGCACTCCGCAATTCAAGAGAAAGCAAAAAGACGCCTAAGCGCCTTCTCGCCGGTAGTATGAGAGCTGTGCATCTCCGTAACTACGATTGTCCACCACAACAATTCCGCTTGGTAGCACCGCTTCCTCACATGTACCTGGTTTAGATAATACCATAAGCCCTTCTGGTTTGAGAAGGCCAAAAAGCCGTTCGACTGTGGATAAATGCTGAATATAGTCGTAATATGGCGGGTCGGCAAATATTATATCAAACCCTTCTCCCTCATACGAAGAGATAAATTGCTGAACCCGACCTCTATGCAAGCGATACTTATTATCTTCGATACCGAGCGTCTCAGCGCTATTTGCAATAATCTTTTGAGCCAAGCGATGCCGTTCGATCGCCACGACATGTGCCGCCCCGCGACTGAGCGCCTCGAACCCGACCACCCCAGTGCCTGCGTAGGCGTCAAGCACAGTTGCGCCTGGTATTTCGTGAATCAGACTGTTGAACATCGCGCCACGGATACGTTCACTCATAGGATGCGTGGTACGTCCACGCGGGGCATCGAGCATGCGTCCACCATAGTAGCCGGCAATAACACGGACTCTCATGAACGCTCTTCTGCGTGCAATATCGCCATGTACCAGCCTGCGCAGACTGCCCTAATAATACGAGGTACGAGTTCGCGCTTTGTTTCCTGAGCGAGGTGACGCGTCCAACCCTTTTTCTGGAATTCATCGTACATAGCCATGGCGTCAACTTCGTGCAAAATCTCAAGGAATACTTCACGAAATCCACGCCGAGTAAGTTCATCAATATCGTGCTGATCAAATTTATGAATGCCATCGAGGGTCGCACCAGATAGCGTCGTGGCGACGCCAAGCTCGAAGTTGAAATGAGTCGTCATGACGCCTTTTGCGCCCCAGTAGTCCCAGTTGTTTTTGATCTTCATCCGAGGTGTAGTGCCCGGCAACACTAGTTTTTCTTTTGTACTAACGCGTGTCTCTATACCCTCGCCGCGCATTTCTTCGAGCTTGGCTTCGAGTGGATAGTGGTGCGCGGGTGTCAGGCCGTCAGTAATGGCATGCGACATCCATGCTGCTTCGAACGCGGCGCGATGATAATTGCCTTCGTGAAGCGCCTGGGCCATATTTTCGATATGGTCGTCGATCATACCTAGCAACGCTACATCGTTTTTATCTGTGGGATTAATATAATGCCATGGTTCGTCTTGGGCCGGGCTTTTGCGCTTAATGCCATCTGGACCATTTTTTCCTTCGAAATGCACAATATCTCGATGCAGCGGAAAATTGACGCCTGTGGGAACATGCCGGGCAATATGCCGCCGTGCCACGCGGTCAATGCGCTGGTGCACGCCCATGATACGTCCTGATTTTGTACGAAATGTTGTACCTGAGTACATGAAGTAATTACATGTATGGCATATAACGTGCCATACTATCCTTTTCTGCTGTTAATTTAATGTCGTGAGTCGCTGATTTTTTTCAACCTGCGCTGCCAACTGTTTATATTGTAGCAAATCCTGTCCAGATGCGAGAAAATCTTGTGCAGCCTTTTGCACGCGGGAAATTAATTTTGCGTCTCCTAGGTTTGCAACCTGCAGGTTAAGTGCTCCATGTTGCGCACGTCCGTACACTTCACCCGGACCCCTGAGCCGCAGATCAACCTCTGCTAGGTAGAACCCGTCCTGAGATTTCTCTATTTCTTTTAGGCGAGCCGATGGCTTGGAACTATCGCTCACCACTAGATAGCAATAGCTCTGATGCGAACTCCTACCTACGCGACCGCGTAGTTGGTGCAGTTGACTCAGCCCAAAACGATCGGCGTTTTCGATAATCATCACAGTCGCATTGGGCACATCGACACCGACCTCTACAACCGTGGTACTCACGAGAATATCAAGTGAACCATCAGCAAATTCCTGCATAACATTTTCTTTTTCTGCTGGGGTGAGTTTTCCGTGCAGCAAGCCGACGCGGCGATGGGTGAATACGGTACTTTTGAGTTTTTTGTATTCCGCCTCGACACTTTTTACGTCATTTTCTGGATTATCGTCGATGAGACTACATATAATATACGCCTGTCTACCTTTGGTGAGCTCGCTATCGACCTGCGCATAGAGTAACTCGGTATTCGTAGGAGCCCAGATTTTTGTCTCTATTGGTTTTCGACCTGCAGGTAGCTCATCGAGCACCGACACATCGAGTTCTCCATACACGGTGAGCGCTAAACTACGCGGTATTGGGGTAGCGGTCATCGCCAAGAGATGCGGCATCCGCTCAGACTTGTCTAAAAGTGCTTGGCGCTGCGCCACACCAAAACGATGCTGCTCATCGATAACTACAAACCCAAGTTTATGGTATTCAACTTTCTTCTGAATGAGTGCGTGCGTTCCTACTATCACCTGCACGTCCCCCGAGGCTATTCGTTGAAGTAACGTGGCTCGGGCTGCACCTTTGACACTTCCCGTCAACAAGCCGACATGTATGCCGAAAGGTGTCAGTAATTGACTCAACGTCTCAGCGTGCTGCGACGCAAGTATTTCGGTGGGCGCCATAAAGGCTGACTGGTATCCCTGCTGAGCGGCCTGATTTGCCGCCATGCCTGCTACGACGGTTTTTCCCGAGCCCACATCACCTTGCAGTAATCTATTCATTGGAATGCGTGATTCAAAATCTTGAATAATTTGCCACGCCGCTTGGCGCTGCGCGCCCGTAAGCGCGAATGGTAGTCTTGATACAAAACCTCGCGCTGCGTCTTTATCAAATGCAATCCCCCACCCTTCGAGGCGACTATTGGCTTGCTTGTTGAGTGCGCTCGCGAGTAATAATTCAAACAGCTCTTCAAACCCCACCCGCTCTTTTGCTCGGGCAATATGCTCCTGCGACTCAGGAAAATGAAGTGCTACGTGCGCCTGGGCGTTCGACATAAGTTCATGTGATGAGACTATGCTATCCGGCAGCGTCTCACCTAGCATAGTGATCGTGGGTCGCAGGCTTGCGACCAACTTGCGCAGCAGTTGCGGCTTGACTCCTTTTATGGAGCGATACACAGGCACAATCTCTGCACCCGCCTCATGTTCTAACTTTTTAGCTTGTTCAACCGAAGGGTTCGTAAGCTGATACCGATTATAACTAAACTCAAATGTTCCGGAGAACATATAGCGCTCACCTGGCTTAAGTTGCGTTGCACGGTAGGGTTGATTAAACCACACGGCCTTGAGCTTACTGGTTCCGTCTGTAAGTACCGCCGTAGTAATCCGCATACCACGTCGAACAGGACGCGTCTCGATAGATTCTGCTTGCGCAATAATAGTCACCTTACCAGGCTTGAGATCCTGGATCGTACTGGGGTGTGAGTAATCATCGTAAGTACGAGGAAGATAGTGGACGAGGTCCTTGACAGTTCGCAAACTCGCACGCGCAAGCGCTTCATCGATCTTATCACCGACACCGTCAAGTTCACGAAGTGGCAATGAGAGATTCATTATGTGTCGAGTAGTTGCGATTTGAGCTTAGAGGTAAACGCATCGAGCGTTGCTTGAAGCTCTGCATAGGCACCGGCTACGTCGCTAGCCCGCTCTTGGCTCAATGACTCATACCACTGCACATACAGCTTAATTTTAGGCTCTGTGCCACTTGGACGCACTGTGACGCGACGGCGAATATCGCCGAACTCAAACACTAATACGTTACCTGTCGCACAGTCTATTCCCACCTGCTCCTTTGTTACAAAGTCCGTACGCACAAGTGTCGTATAGTCTTGCACTGCAGTCACTTCTTGCCCTCCTAAGAGTGCGGGTGGAGCTATCTGCAGATTGCGCATAATAGTTTGCATGGACTCGAAACCATCAGCACCTGGGAACTGTACATCTACAAGCTGCTCTTCGTATATACCGTGAGTAGCAAAAAGCTCTAATAGTCGATCGTATAGTGTCTTACCCTGCTCTTTATAGTATGCCGCGGCTTCGGCGAGTGTCAGTGCACCCGCCGCACCATCTTTGTCCCGCGCATAGGTACCTTTGAGCAAGCCGTAACTTTCTTCTCCTCCTAGCACAAAAATTTCATCACTGCCTTCTTTGTTGCGAAGCAGTTCACCTATGTACTTAAATCCGACCAGCATATTGCCATACAACTTGATGCCGTGATGATCGGCAAGCGCCTGCAGTAGATCGGTTGTGACAATAGTTTTCGCAAGGTAGTGCTTCTGCGTGAGCTCGTTGTTTTGTTGCATCATTTCGAGCACATAGTCTGCAGCGAGCGCTGCAGCTTGATTGCCGTTAATGTACACCGGTGCATCTTTATGCCTCACGACAACTCCAATTCGATCGGCATCCGGGTCGTTCGTGATCACGATATCAGCGTGCTCGTCCATCATTTTTTTGACGGCCATTTCATTGGCAACAACTTCCTGAGGATTCGGCTTGCCGTCTGGAATCGTTGGGAAACTGCCGTCTGGGACCATCTGTTCTTCGACTACACGAATGTCAGAAAACCCCGCAGCTCTCAGCACCGGCAATACGTTTGTTTGCCCTGTGCCATGGAGCGGTGAATAGACAATCGAAATATCACGTGATTGACCTACCGCTTCAGCAGATGCTGCGTTGACGTAGGCTGCATCGACTTCTGCACCGATGATTTTTATCCTACCCTCTTGAACAGCTTCATCGAACGGCACCGTATGGATCATTTCTATCTCACCAGCTTTTTGGAGGACACCTGCATCGTGTGGTGCCACCAATTGCGCGCCGTCATTCCAGTACGCCTTAAACCCATTGTCCGCAGGTGGGTTGTGGCTTGCACTAATCACAATGCCAGCAGCTGCACCAAGATGTCGCACTGCAAAACTCAGCTCAGGGGTTGAGCGGAACTCATCAAAGATATACGTAGTAAATCCATTTGCAGCACATACTTCGGCAGCAACACGACTAAGCTCCGGCGAACTAATACGCGTATCACAGGCAATTACTATACCTTTTTCTGGTGCCGAGACATCAAATTCAGTTGCATACACACAAAGTGCCTGCGCGCTTTCACCGATTGTGATACGGTTGATGCGATTTGATCCTACTCCAACTACGCCGCGTCTTCCGCCTGTGCCGAACTCTATTACCTTAAAAAAGCTATCTTCCAGCTCTTGCCAGGCCTGGGCCTCTACCAGTGCTTCAACCTCCGCAGCATATTCACGATACTTCGGCTCCGTGAGCCACCGAGAGATATTGTGAGCGGCGCCCTTTGACACATGTTGCTCTAAAATCGCCATATCAACTACCATGCTACCTCCGTGGGTTATATTGAACTCTTTTGAGTATAGCAAAAATCTGCTCTTTCTTGCCAACAAGCAGCACTGCAAGCCCAGTGCTCAAAGGGATAGCAAGTATAATACCGATACTCGCGATAGCTGTTCGAATAATTTCCACACTAAGGTACTCCATATTTAACGCCATAAGAAAATTGCTGTTTGATTCGATCACAAATGACAATGCCAGTATAGTAGGCAGAGCTACGCCAATATAAGCGAGAGCGAGTGTATTGACGAGTGCACTAAGGTGTTCGCGACCTACTGACATACCTCTAGTGAACAGTTCACGGTTTGAGATAGAGCGTTTTGTTTGGTAGAGTTCATCGACTGTAGCTACCTGTGTCGTCACTACATCATCGAGCACGCCAAGTGATGCAATAATGATGCCGCCGAGTAGAATTCCGTACATATCAAGTTGGGTCGACGACGAAGCATTCAAAATGCCCGACGTATCGTCGTATATTCCACTCAGGCTCGCCATCCAGCCACTTAGCACCGCGAGCCCAATCACAAGGATCAAGGCGATATAAATACTCGCGAGCGAAATAACCGTGCGCCATCGCAGCGTATGAGCTATCATGACAGCAATCGTCGCAATAACAAACGCGCCGATTGCACTTGCGACTAACGCATCCGCTCCGCTAAGCGTCGCAGGGATAATATACAATGCCACAACCGCAACACTAATAGCAAGACCGGCGATACTGAGCACCCCCTGCCTTCCACCAATCGCCACCACAAGTACAATCATGACTGCGAGCAGTGCTGCAAGCCAAGGCATGCGCCATACAGTAATCATTGAGCTTGGACCTTCAAGCGGTGCTTGCTCTGGAATCAAGACTACTGTACCGAGCCGTTGGGATTCACTATATAGATAGAGCTCGCGCTCACTGCCTTTTTGTACACCATCGAGCACGCGTACCGTTCCGCTATCATCGTTACGCGCGACAATTTCGGCACGAACGTATGTTTCTTCTTGAGTAGGGGTATCAATAAACGGCGTGGTATTTGCTTTTGGGGCGGTATAGGGGGTAGCTACAGCAGCAATCAATCCCGCTATCACGAGTGTCGCCACAATAATTGCCATGCGCCATCGATACCTGATAAGCGCACGCTGCACAGGAGTCCACCGAAAATTCTTCATTATCGCACCAGTACGAAAGTGTTTTTACCTTTTTTTAGCAAGGACTGAGTGGTGACTTGTATGTCATCACTAATTTTCTGACCATTCAAAGAAATAGCGGAACCTGCAATGAGGCGGCGCACTTCCCCCTTACTCTTGGCTATTCCCGAGGCAACTAATATATCTGATACGCTCTCTCCTATGGTACCTGTGGGCAGCTCATGAGATAACATCTCTATCACTTCTGCTCCTTCGAGCGGCGCCCCACCAAACAATACGTTTGTTGCATCTCGCGCAGCATCAGCACGTTCCTGCCCGTGCACAATTTTTGTCACTTCATACGCCAGGCGTTTTTGTGCGACACGGCGCTCCGGCGCCTCAGATTGCTGCGCTGCAATCTCTTCTATCTCTTCACAGCTGAGTACTGTGTAGATTTTCATGTACTCTATTACACCAGCGTCATCTACATTGAGCCAAAACTGGTAGAATTTATATGGGCTCGTAAACTCTGGATTCAACCATACCGCTCCGCCTTCTGTTTTACCAAATTTACGGCCCGTTGCATGATTGATCACGAGAGGCGTGCTAAGCACATGCGCCTCCGCACCCTCAATACGCCGGATCATATCAACTCCCGCTATGGCATTACCCCATTGGTCTGCTCCACAGAGCTGGAGTGTCACACCATGCTCTCGGTACAAGTGCAGAAAATCATACGCTTGGATTAGTGCGTAGCTAAATTCAGCATAACTAATACCATTACCGCCTTCACCGAGTCGCGTTTGAATAAAATCACGGCCAAGCATCATACTCATCGGAACATGCTTACCGATATCACGAAGAAATGATAGATAGTGTATATGCTGGAACCAATCGTTGTTATCGACAATATGGATATCAAGACCAGAAAATAATGATTCATACTGGCGCTTGATTTCTGCTTTATTAGTTTCGATTTCGTCGACCGCCCGCAGGTCCCTCTCATCTAACTTGCCGTCTGGATCTCCTATCATACCAGTAGCTCCACCTAGGAGTAAGTAAACCGTATGGCCATTTGCGGCTAGCTGGCGCACCATCATCGCACTTGCAAGGTTTCCTATCTGCATACCAGCACCGCTGGGATCCACCCCAAAATATATAGCGCGTGGTTTGTCGTCAAGCTCGGCAAGATTCTTGAGCGTTGTCTGATTCACGAAGCCACGCCATGTAAGTTCCTCTGATAAAGTCACGTTGTTCCTCTACTACTAAATATAATCTCGTATACCATAATTGTACCAGAAATAAATGTTTTATAGATGAGATTGTTTGCTATAATGGGGATAATACTTCTTATGGGAAAGACAGAGTAGTGACAAAAAAATCTTCACCGCGCAAGATGAGTGTGTATGCGAATCTTTCGCACAAGCGCAAGACAAAAAAAGACCATAAGGCCCGAAAGCGCGCCCAGTACTTAGCTACGCTTCCGAAGCATCCTGTCAAGCGAACTTTGTATCGCATGCACCCTAAGCGAGTCGGCAAGTACTGGTTTAGTCGCAAGGGCGGCATCATGGCGCTCAAAATTATTGGTATATGTGTCCTGCTTGGTGTGCTCACGATTGGTTCGCTTTTTGCGTATTATCGACGCGATCTGGCAGCAATACGACCAAGCGAGATCGACAAGCGTGTTCAGACGACTGTGACAACGTATGTTGATCGCAATGGAGAATTGCTATGGGAAGACAAGGGTGACGGCGACTACAAGCAGGTTATCGAGAGTGATCAGATCAACGCTCATATGAAAGATGCTACCATTGCCATCGAAGATAGGGATTTTTATGATCACCACGGAGTCAGTCCGACTGGCCTCGTACGTGCAGCAGTAAACAATGCACGCGGAGGTAGTACGCAAGGTGGCTCGACACTTACTCAGCAGCTCGTCAAGCAGGTGTTCTTCGCAGACGAAGCTCAAGACCGAAGCCTCGGCGGCATTCCTCGAAAAATCAAAGAGCTGATCCTCGCCATGGAAGTTGAGCGCATGTACGATAAAGAGCAGATTCTTACCTTGTACCTTAACGAGTCACCCTATGGTGGACGCCGTAACGGTGTCGAAAGTGCTGCGCAGACGTACTTTATGAAGCCTACGAAAGACCTCACCTTACCAGAGGCGGCGCTTCTTGCGGCAATCCCCAACCAGCCCGGTCTATATGATCCATACAACGACGCTGGTCACGATGCGCTTATTGCGCGCCAACACAGAGTACTAGATGCGATGCAACAAACAAAGAAGATATCCAAAGAAGAAGCTGAAGAGGCGAAAAAACATAATATCCTCGCCACGATCCAGCCCGCCGTGGCAAGCAATGAGGATATAAAAGCACCTCATTTCGTGCTCGAAGTACGTAAACAACTCGAACGTGAGCTTGGAAGTGCTACCGTGGGACGCGGCGGCCTCACAGTAAAAACGACACTCGATCTACGCGCCCAGCAAGCTGCCGAACAAGCAATCGCAACAGGGGCTGAAATGTTGCCAAATTACGGTGCTGATAACCTCGCACTTTCGTCTGTCGATGCTCAGACTGGCGAAGTGATCGCAATGATTGGTAGCATCAACTATCACATGGAAGGATACGGTCAACAAAATAGTGCGACGTCCCCACTCGAACCGGGTTCAAGCATCAAGCCAATTTCCGATTTTGCGCCACTCTTTAAGCAGCGCGAAGGCATTAACTACGCACCAGGATCAATTC
Organism: uncultured Candidatus Saccharibacteria bacterium; assembly: GCA_937902295.1. Lineage (GTDB taxonomy): Bacteria > Patescibacteriota > Saccharimonadia > Saccharimonadales > Saccharimonadaceae > Mycosynbacter. The sequence continues at coordinate 19,582 of CALGUM010000045.1, forward strand.
TGCGTGACGAGAATATAGATGCTATCTATTGTGCCGGTTCACCAGGAGACTGTTCACTTAACAACTACACGAGGCAAACCTATGGCAACGTCACAATACGACAATCGCTCGCTGGATCATTGAATCGTCCTGCAGTAAAAGCAATGCACATCACCGGTGTCGAAGAAGCCCTGCAAACAACACGCGATATGGGCGACCTATCCTACTGCGCAGATAACAACAACGCGGGTCTCTCTGCAGCGATTGGTGGCGGATGCACCGTAAAGCAAATCGAGCACACCAATGCATATGCTACCCTCGCCCGCAATGGTGCATACAAACCGCTCTCCTACGTACTAGAGGTGAGAAATTCATCGAAAGAAGTCCTCAAGAAACAAGAAGAGGTGCAACCGAAACAAGTCCTTGATCCACAGACAGCATTCATGGTGACAGACATACTAGCAGATCCACAAGCTCGTACACTTACCTTCGGATCACAAGCCTACGCATTTGGATTCAACATTCCAAATGTGTGGACTGCAGCAAAAACAGGTACCACGGAAAACGGACAAGGCCAAGCCAAAGACTCGTGGCTCATGAGCTACTCGCCGGTAGTTTCCACTGGTGTATGGATGGGCAATCACGATGGACGCCCCCTCAGTTCAAGCGACAACTCCGTAGTACGTCGAGTCACCCATGACTACATGACAGGCGTCCATACCAACGTATATCAACCCGATGGAAGATGGCAGCCAAACCAGCAGATCGAGAGACCAGAAGGACTTAAGGAACTTGCGCTCAGTGGACGTCGCGACATCTACCCTTCGTGGTTTGATCAAAACGCAGGTATGACAAATGAGAACCTGATATTCGACCGCGTGTCTAAAAAGAAAGCGACTGACTGCACACCCGATAGTGCACGCATCGAAGTGGGAGTACGTAAGACGATCGACCCCATCACAAGTCGCCCTGCATATATTGCACCTGATGGCTACGACGCCTCTAAGGATGACGACATACATAACTGTGGTGATATCAAACCTTCCGTGAGCTTAGCCGTCAGTCGAGCCGATGGAGGCGCACGAATCGTCGCTAATGTATCACAAGGTACACACGCACTCAGTTCACTTAAAATAGCTGTAGACGGTAATATTGTCGCCGATGTTCCTATCGGCGGAGCCGGACGACACGAAGTGACGGTTGGCGCCTCCAATGGAGCAAGTATCTCAGCTACCGTAGAAGATCAAGCACTATACACAGGTACAGGTACAGCGACCTACAGCGGTGGCAATGGCTAACAACCGCGGCAGGACAGACGACGACTAAGCTGCTCCTGAGTCAGCTACAATAATAAAACCCTCCGAGATGGAGGGTTTTATTCATTACTACAATACGCTACTGATCTTTAATAAGATCTATCAGTGAATCCTCGTTGGTCTTACGCCTTTGAGGCTTTTGGCGTACTGTCCGTCGTTGCTCTTTCTTCTGAGGCGGCTTATCTTGTTGCGTCTGTACAGGTAGAGGCTCGACTGGTTTTGTGTCAGTACTGGTATCAGCAGCAGTATTAGTATTCTGCGCTTGTGA
>CALGUM010000046.1 GCA_937902295.1 uncultured Candidatus Saccharibacteria bacterium
TCCGTAGGATAGGTATCAGGGTGATCATAGTCGATAGACACAATGACACTTGTGTAGGGTGAGAACTTAAGAAAATTCCTATCGAACTCATCGCATTCATACACGAAGTACGTGGCATCGGGATTAAACTTGCCAGCGGGTCCGAAACTCAGCTGGCTGCCGACATTGTAACTTATCGGTATGCCAAGTTGCTGCAACGTCCATACAAGCATGCCCGATGTCGTGGTTTTTCCGTGCGTCCCCGCGACGGCTATGAGTTTTTGATCGCTGTCGGCAATAATTTTAGCGAGGAGGGCGTCACGTTTTGTCGCGCGTATGCCAAGTTCACGAGCTGCGACAAGTTCGGGGTGATCGCTTGGTAGTGCTGCGGTGTATACAAACCAGTCTATATGGCTAGCTTCGTGATACTGGCGCAGGGTTTCGCCGGTTTGTGTACCGATAGTGACGTTCACTCCGGCATGTAGCAGCTCTTCAGTAGTCAGGCTGTGTTCGGTATCCGATCCAATGATTGTATGTCCTGCATCAAGCGCCATTTGTGCTAACGCGCCTATGCCAACGCCACCAATTCCAGAGAAGTAGATATTCATAGTAATTACCAGTATACCACTTGCGCATGCTAGGGTTGGTGTGATGTAATAGAAAAAGAATAAGGCTATAAAACAAATACATACATGATTCAATCATTCTTTCATCGCTTTTTACTGCGGCGTCACTTCTGGCGGCATGCAACTTTTAGCGAGGTTGCAGAGCTTTATACCGCGCGCCTGCTGCGTATGACCGGTAACGCGATGATTGCCACATTTGTTGGTATTTATTTACTGCGAAACGGATATCCATTGTACTTTATAGCCGGCTATTATGCGGCATATTATTTGTTTAAGGCTCTGCTTGCATTGCCGTGTGCGATGTATGTGGCACGATTTGGGCCCAAGCATGGTACGCTCGCGGCAAACCTCATCGGCGTGCCGGCACTGATTACTTTTTCCTTCTTGGATAATCTTGGATTGGTTGCGTTGGTCATTTTTTCGCTATGTCAGGGAATTTCGATGGTGCTGTACGGTCTGTCCTACATGGTGAACTTTTCTAAGGTCAAAAGTACTCAATATGCAGGCAAAGAGATTAGTTATATGCATATTATCGACAAAGTTGCAGCAGGAATAAGTCCACTTGCGGGCGGTTTGGTGGCCTGGCTAATAAGCCCAGAGGTCACTATTTGGATTGCATCAGCTCTGCTGTTATTTGCAGCTGTGCCGCTACTTCGAACTGCCGAACCTGTGAAGGTGCACCAGAAATTGAGCTTTCGAGGATTCCCTTGGCAGCAGACGTGGCGCAGTATGCGTGCACAGGTGGCAACCGGTATAGACACTGCGGCAGTGCTGGTAATTTGGCCGCTTTTTTTGGCAACAGTAGTATTTTCACAATCAAGCAACGCAGTCTATGCCCAGATTGGTGCACTCTCCGCCGTGAGCGTATTTGTAGCCTTTATCGCCGCTCGCTCCTATGGAGTAATGATAGATCATAAAAAGGGCGGGGAGTTGCTACGATACTCTACGATTGTAAAATCACTTACGCATTTTGTGCGACCTTTCGTAGTCACGCCACTTTCTGCGGTGCTGACAAATGTCCTCAATGAAGCTGCCGCCGCGGGATATTCGATGTCATTTATGCGTGGAATGTTCGATACGGCCGACAGAAGTGGGCACAGAATACTATACCTTTTAATGATGGAGTTAGCTCTGAATCTCGGAGGATTTATTATTAGTTTGGTATTGTTTGTTGCTCTTATTGCGATGGTTTCAAGTCATGCCGCACTGAGCGTGACGTTCATGGTAACTGGAGTTGCGACATTGTGCATCATGTCAGCCCGCTTCCCACTCTATCGACGCGGTGTGTAATTTGGTATACTGAAGCTGAAAGAATGTAAGGTGGGAATCGGTAGGTGGCACAAAAACGCACAGTTCGTCGAACAATTAAAACGATCCAAAAGGTCAAGACATGGCAGTTGATCGTATTGTTAGTGTTGTCTGGGTTTATTACGGCTACGTTTTTGCGTCTTAATAATGTAGGAATGATACAGCGCCTCGAGGCGGTAAAAGCTGCAGACACGCAAGGTGACGCTGGGGTAACACGCAATCGGCTCCTAGAATTGCAGCATTACGTAGCATCACACATGAATACCGATCAAAATGATGTATATTTGGCATCAAGCTATGAACGAGACAAAGCAGCACTTGTAGAAGCGGCCGCGCGTGACACCGATAACTCAGTGATCAATGCAGAAGTAGATGCAATCTGTAAGCCACAATTTTCTGGGTACAGCCAAGGATACGTAGAGTGCTTTGCCAGGGAATATGCTAAATATTCCCCTGGTGATGACCCTGTCTCGCAGGTCAAAGCACCCGATCCAGATAAGTATCGATTTGTGTTTGCGGCACCACTGTGGTCACCTGATTTCGCAGGGTTTTCACTACTGTTAACTATGGGTATCGCCATACTGATCGTAGCTCGTTTGGTGATCCTCAGTATCCTCAGATTACTCCTCAAGAGGAAGTATCAAGACGCATAAGTGTTGACAACAGATATATACTAGAGATACCCTAACTATTGTAAGATGTTCTAAATAGGAGGTACCATTCTTATGGCTTATAGTCACACTAACTCAAAAGGCGTTACTTACTACCTGCACAAGTCAGACGTAACCCTTCGCGGTGGAAAAATGCAAACTATCTACTTCTTCGCAAAGAGCGAGAAGAATGAAAAAGGTGAGCCAGTAGATCTTCCAGAAGATCGCATTGTCAAAGAAAACCCACGAAACGGTTTCTTGACTGTATCGAAGAAAAAATAAGCTTGTGCTTACACCAATTGTAGTGCTATAGTAATAGCAAAACAAACAGGTGCCAAACAATTCCCCTGCCACTCGCGGTAGGGGTTTTTGGTTCAGTTGATTTATAATACATTATATGGTATAATAAGATCATGAGTAGAGAAGTATTCACTACACAAGAAAATGACCCATACTACGAAGATGACCCGCGAGTCCGAGCCCTGGAAGACTGTGCTGGACGATCTCATTATGATGCAGAAAGCTCGGTACATGGCTGTGCGCCGCGCCTCACCATGCCTTCCGATAAGCCAATCCCTCGCAAGCGACAAGTCCGCGCACCGTTCGCAGATGGTGAGAGTGAAGTCAATAACCCCCCTCCTCCCTACACGCCTGTATCGCCAGAAGAGCGAGCACAAGCCGCAGAACACTCGCATCGCAACCTCGAGCGTGTGAGTCAAATGCTCGCAGCCACAACACTAGATAATATTAAAAACAACCAGAACTTCACCGAACAGCAAAAAGCTGATAAGGCAAGGGAATTTGCAATACGGCAAAGAATACGGCAAGAAAAAGCCGCGAGATCCAAGAGGTAAGTACTCACTGTACCGATATAAATATCGGCAGGAGATATCTGCTGACATGAGAAGACGGCGGTGTAAAACGTGTCATAGTAAAAAGCAGGCGAATGGCCTGCTTTTTACTATGGTGGGGCTGGTTGGAATCGAACCAACTACCAAGTGGTTATGAGCCGCCTGCTCTGACCGATGAGCTACAGCCCCACATCTGTAGTACATTATAGCGTAGAGGCGGAGATTGCGCTATAATTAAATACAAGAGAACACCCTATGAACACACACATTAAACGCTTTATTTATCATCTCCGGTATCACTATCCTATACGTGAAATTATCACTGTGTTACTTGTCGGTATTGCGATCGTGTGGTTTATTTGGGGATCGGTCCAAGCGATGCAGAAAAACTATGAATTACGTAAGGTGGTGCAAGATCGTACTCGCCAGGCCGAACTCGTGGAACTAGAAACGCTTGCTCTTGAGTATGAGCAGCGCTATCTCCAGAGTGAAGAATACCAGCGTCTTTCGGTGCGCGAAAGGCTTGGGTATGGTGATCCAGGAGAAAAGGTCTTAGTACTACCTGCAAATTCCACGGCCTCCTCGGAAGGTGATGCAGCGCCCGCTACGCAGCGAGCCGAATCGCCACGACCAAGTAATTTGAGTCAATGGGGTACGTTTCTCTTTGGTGGCAATGTACGCGACTAAGAGTGGTATACTTAGGGCATGATAGAATTTATTGTACTTAGCATATTCCTCCTCCTCGCAATTGGTGTTATCGCTCTGGTTCCATCGCTTGTACTGCCGGTAGTATGTTGCTATAGCAAAAACTACACATTGGCACTATTTTGGCTCAAGCGATATTTCAGACATGACATGGCGCTCTATACGCCGTTCGACCTCGTCTATCTTCATATTCTCAACGGCAGGGTTGAGCAGATAGCTACTGTGTACCGCGCCTACCTCCAAAAAGGAAATATAGGCAGTGAGTTTTTTGTGCAAGCCTGGGTCGCTGGGCATACAGGCGAGTGGCAAGTAGCCGAAACTGCACTTATGGAACTACGCAAGTACACTATTATGAACGATGTGGATCTTGATAAGCTCGCAGGTGCGATTGCGCGTCGCAACCCCAAAGAGATCGATACGCTCTATCTTGTGGATATGAATGGAAAGACCTTTATTTCACCGTCGCTATTTCGTGTGATGTTGGTATCAATGACAGGCGCGCTTGTGCTCGCAGGTGCTGGAGTGGCCGTGGCCTATCTGGTGATGAGAATGACGAGTCTTTTTGTGTGACATGACACTAGTGCTTTTATAAAAAATAGGCTACTATAGAGCAAACTATACGGGGGCGATTATGGGCTTTATCTTATTTCTGCTAGCGGCAACATTTTGTGTGTTGTGGCTCAATGAGCGTTCGAAATCAAACAATTCAAGCAATGATGTGAATCAGGGTGAATATAGCCAAGGGTATTGGGATGGCTACCGGGCCTTTGGTGATAAGGCAAAACACCTGCTTGGTCGACAGGACACTTCGGATGAGCTAGGTCGACTTATTGCGGCCGGCGAACAGGGTGAATCCTCTTCTGTGGAGGGCGCGTCACTCTCTAGAGAAGTCGAGGAGATTGTCGAGAGCAGCGACGAGAGCCGGGCGTTTACGTGGAATCAAGAGATCTCAGAAAATGAGGATAGTAGCGTATCGATAGAGCAGATAAAAGCTCAAGAGGAAAAAGAAACACTGAGGAACCTCAATGTACTTCTGTACGTGGCAAGTTTTTTGATTGTTGCTGCCGCCGCACTGTTTGTGACGCTGACTATGCCAGCGAGTGTGAAGTTACTGTCGCTCATTTTGGTAACAACAGTCTTTTACATTTCTGGACTCGTGCTACATGTGCGCTCAGATAGACTCAAGCCCGCTGCGGTAGCATTTGTAGGTACAGGACTGGCGATCTTGCCATTTGTGGGCTTCGCACTGACTTCTCTGGGTGGTATGTCGGGCGAGATGGCATGGCTGGTTACTTCGATGGTTGGCCTTATTGCATATGGAGTCGCAGCAGTGCGGCTTCAGAGTGAGCTGATATCGTATTTGACTATGGCATTCGTGTTATCACTCGCACTCTCGGCTGTCTCGACACTGGGTGTGTCGATGGTGTGGTACTTCATCGTGGTTATAGGTGTGTCGCTGATATGTAATTGTGTATATGTACTGTGGCCAAAATTGGTGCCAACCGTGTTCATGTTGCCAGTTGAGCAGACTGGACAAATAACCACCCCAATCGCACTTATAGCGAGCCTTTTTGTAATATCTCATATGGATATATTTATGTACGAGGTGCTGTACGGAATTGCAACGGCTCACTACCTGGTGGTGTGGCTCGTCAAACGAGCGTGGCTATACGAACTACTGGTGCGGGTGCTCGCTCATATTACGCTACTCATCGTGGCGGCGGACGTCACGCAGTTGAGTGCCGCGGCGACGGCTGACGCTCGTGTAGAGTTCGGTGTATGGGTGCTGGTATTGGCTGCGCTCCAAGCTGGCTATAGCCTTTTGAGAGTGAAGCCAACCACGTCAGATGACATTGTTCAGGCGGAGCGTGTAGTGATAGCGGTTGCGATTACGATAATGTGTTGTGCACAGGTGCTCTGGCTCGGGAGTGCAGTGCTACACGAGATGACCGCAGCTAACCTGACTATCATTGGATGTGTGGCGCTGGCAGCGACGCTGCGTTTTCGTGAAGCAGGCTGGGCATATGTGGGTCTCGGCGCATCGGTACTGTTACCGTTTGTGTTGCTGCGAGGGGTTATTGACCCTGCCGTGTCGTACGAAGTGATTGCTGGTGGATTTACTATTCTCGGATTACTGGCGCTACTCGGACTCGACAGAGCGAGTGCTGCTAAAAAATCTCAATCTGTTCAAGCCATGGTTGGTAGTTCCGTGGGTGTCTATGCGCTATGTGCGGCGCTTGCAGGAGTAGCATCTGGCGAAGGACTTACACTTACATGGACTGCGTTACTTGCGGGTGCGTTGTATGTGGGACTCTCGTATGTCACGCGTCTCCCGGCTTTGGAGGTGGTTGGAGCGATCTTTGGAGTAGGAGCAATCGTGGCAGGAGTCGGTGAACTGCAAGTGTCAGACGAATGGCGATTGGTATTAATATCTGTGGGGTCGACTGGAGCGCTGTTGGTAGCATCTTTGGTACATCACTTCAACTCGGAGCAGGTTCGTCGCAACGGACTCGTAGTGATTGCTGCAGTCATGTTGTCCCTGCTTGTCTTTGCAGCGACAGGCAGCGACGTGCTGGTGCAACGTCTTGTAACAATACTGCTGTTAGCTGCGGCGATCGCGGGGATCAGTATCATTGCCGTGCTTCGTAGGTCTGGAGACATCTTGTCGCAGGTAGGCCGGGCTGCGTACGCCGTGTATCCTTTCTTGGCGCTGATCGTTGCATGGCAGGCGGGCGAGGGATGGACTGCACTCGCGCTTGCGGTACTTGCAGGTATTTTCTGGATGAGTTCATATGTAGAAAAATC
>CALGUM010000047.1 GCA_937902295.1 uncultured Candidatus Saccharibacteria bacterium
ACCGCGATGTCTTCGAGTACTTCCTTGCGGCGGTCACCAAAACTTGGCGCTTTTTCCACCACACTATTGAATACACCCTTGAGTTTATTTAGTACCAAAATACTCAGCGCTTCACCTTCGACTTCGTCGGCGATGAGCACGAGGTCTTTTTTGCCCGCCGCTGCGAGTTTTTCAAGAATTGGAGCGATGTCTTGGATACTGCTGAGTTTTTTATCCGTCAACACCACTGCTGGTTTTTCGAATACCGCTTCTTGACGATTCACATCTGTCACAAAGAGTGCGCTCGCGAACCCTTTGTCGAGGCTAAATCCTTCGACTACTTCACTTTCGAGCTCAAGCCCTTGTCCGGCTTCTACGGTCACTACACCGTCTTTGCCAACTTTTTCGATTACACTTGCAATCAACTCACCGATTTCTCGACTCCCCGCTGAAATAGTCGCGACTTCGGCAACACGCTCGCTTTTGCCTTCTACAGACTCTGCGAGTTTTTCGAGTGATTTAATCACATCGGCTGACGCAGCTTCAATACCTTTTCGTAGTTCCTGTGGGTTGTGACCCGCAGCGATAAGGCGGTTTGCTTCTTTGAGAATACTGTAAGTAAGGACAGTCACTGTAGTTGTACCGTCACCTGCTACCTTATTGAGCTTAGTTGCCGCTTGCTTGATGAGTTCAGCGCCTACTTTGTAGCCAAGTGTCTCATCGTCGTCTTCTGGCAACTCCACGCTTTCTGCGACTGTCACGCCGTCATGCGTGACTGTTGGGCCGCCGTAGCCTTTGGCAATTACTACATTGCCGCCACGCGGACCATAGGTGACACGCACTGCATCGTAGAGAGCCTTGGCTCCGCCTAGCACTCGTGCGCGTGCATCATCATCATAAAAAACTTTTTTTGCCATAGTTTGCCTCCTAAACTGTTGCTAAAATATCTTCTTCTTTTACGATCAAATATTCGACATCGTTAATCTTGAGCTCTGTAGTCGAATACTCTTTGTAGACAATCTTGTCGCCTTTTTTGACAGACTTCGCGTCTGGACCAACTGCGACAACCTCGGCTACCACAGGTTTTTCTTTTGATGTATCTGGAAGATAGAGCCCGCTTGCGGTCTTCTCTTGTGCTTTTTCCCGCACAGCGACAACACGATCTGCCAGGGGTTTGATGGGTGAACTCATATGTTTCCTCCGTTTTGTTAACTTACTATCTTATTGTAAACAAAAAAATTAGCACTTGCAAGTATCGAGTGCTAATTTTGTGAACCGTATGTACAGGCGAGGTATTACTCGTAGGAGACTGTTTTTAATTTGTAACACACTTCACCGGCTGGATGACTAGGTATAAACAGATACTCCTGGTAACCACCAGAGCCGCTAAACATACCGAACGCCTCATCTCGCGCGCCCTTGCTCGATGCATGCTGATAGGTAGCACATAGCTCGTAACGGTGCTCGCGTGTCTCGAGTTCAGAATTTTCTACTGTAGCGCCTTTTTTGTATGTCACGAGATCATCTTGTATTAGTGCCGCGGCATCGGCTGGCAGATCGTCGAGATCACTCAGTGAATCGGGTAGCTTCTGGTTGTCATGAACATACCGGTCGACACCCTCATATACTGCTGGTGCAAAATCGACGATACGCCGATCATCACTCCGTTCAACAAATTGTACAACTGGCCCCACTATCCCCCAGACAAGTAATGCGAGTGCGACCACAGACATGACTACTGCAAATGTTGACGCGAGCCACGTAGGACGCCGCGGTGAAATAACACGTACAAATAGAAGTGTAAACAGCAGCGCTGCTACTACGAGCGACACGAGTGACACCTGGTGCACAGTAGTATCCTGTGATGTTTCAAGCAGCCACGCCACCCCTGTAAATACCGCCCCTACCAGTGTTCCTATTGCAATAAGCGCAAATATCACCGCGTGCACCACCATCACAACCGCTGCCATGCCTGCTTTTTTCGCTGGCTCGCGTCGGCGATACAGCCAATCTGCCACTACTC
>CALGUM010000048.1 GCA_937902295.1 uncultured Candidatus Saccharibacteria bacterium
TAAAGTGTCGATTATGCATTTGCAGTAAGTCTCCTGGTTCAAACTGCGGCTGGAATTGCTGAGATAAAACCTGTGCATCTTCTGCGGAGACACGAAACGAAATCATCGTACCGACGTTACCAAATACTGCGCCGCGCACGGTGTCTGTCATTTGTGAGATGTACTGATTGGCGACCGTAAGGTTCAGTCCATACTTACGTGCTTCCGAAAGGATAGTTGCAAATGAGTCAGTTGCAAAGTTCTGGAATTCGTCGACGTATAGATAAAAAGGCCGGCGATCTTTAATGTCTGGTATGTCAGATCGGCTCATGGCAGCGAGCTGAATTTTGGTAACTAAAAACGCTCCAAGGATAGCTGCGTTGTCTTCGCCGATAAGACCTTTAGAGAGGTTAACAACTAAAATCTTACCTTCATCCATGATCTCGCGTATATTAAAGGTGCTTTTTGGTTGCCCGATGATATTACGAATCACAGGGTTTGCCGTAAATGCCCCTACCTTATTGAGGACTGGGGCAATTGCTTCTGATACAAACTTGTCGTTCCAGCTCGCAAACTCGACTTTCCAGAATTGTAACACGACGGTATCGGTACAGTAGTCGAGTGTTTCTTTTCGAAACTTTTTATCGGTGAGCATACGTGTAATGTCGAGCATGGTTGTCTCGGGTCTGTCGAGTAGCGCCAGGATAGTGTAGCGCAAGATATATTCAAGTCGAGGACCCCACGAGTCACCAAACATACGCTTTAGTACGCCGATTACCTCTGAAGAAATATTACTTTTCATGTTTGGATCAGTCACTTCGAGTGGGTTGAATCCGACAGGAAACGCGGTGTCGGCTGGGTTAAAGTACACGACATCTTTTACGCGATGCGCGGGTATAAATTTCATGTTATCGATCGCAAAGTCACCGTGAGGGTCGATAATCGCATACCCATGATCATGGTAGACGTCACTAAGTGCAAACAGCTCCAAGAGACCTGATTTACCGGCACCTGTTTGACCTATGATATACACATGGCGCGAGCGGTCGTGGCGGAGCATACCAAACTGGTGATTGATGCCGCGAAAATTCGTGAGGCCAAACGCGGATATGTTCTCATCGATAGCCTCGTTGCCAGTAATAAGAG
>CALGUM010000049.1 GCA_937902295.1 uncultured Candidatus Saccharibacteria bacterium
CGGCGGTCGTTGCGCGCTGGACAGGCATACCCGTTGACCGCTTACGTGAAAGCGAAACACAAAAACTTGGTCATCTAGAAAATGATTTACATACGCGGGTAATCGGGCAAGATCGAGCGGTGAGTGCGGTTGCAAATGCAATTCGCCGTTCGAGAGCGGGTATAGGCGACCAGCGAAGGCCGATTGGTTCGTTTTTGTTCCTTGGGCCTACGGGCGTAGGTAAGACGGAGCTGGCAAAAAGTCTGGCGGCGAGTTTATTCGACGACGAGCGCGCGATTACTCGTATCGATATGAGTGAATATATGGAGAAACACGCAGTTTCACGACTGATCGGTTCGCCCCCAGGGTATGTTGGGTATGACCAGGGTGGCCAGCTCACAGAGGCGGTACGTCGCCGACCGTATAGTATCGTGCTATTCGATGAAGTCGAAAAGGCGCACCAGGATGTGTTTAACGTACTTTTGCAGGTACTAGATGATGGCCGACTTACAGACGGCCAGGGGCGGACAGTTAATTTCTCAAATACTGTTATCATCATGACGAGTAATATTGGATCGCAGTATATTCAGCAGTGGGATGGTAAGAATATTGTTGCGCTTGAGTCGACGCTTCAACAAGAGCTTATGGCTCATTTTCGTCCCGAGTTCATTAACCGTATCGACGATGTTGTAGTATTTGATCGGATTAAGCGGGAGGATATGCAGCAGATTGTAGATGTGCAGCTTACACAAATGTTATCTGAGCTGCAAAAGACCAAGAGTATTACGCTGGAGTTTACGAAGCATGCAAAAGATGCACTTGCCACAGAGGGATACGACGAGGCGTTTGGCGCTCGCCCGCTCAGGCGGGTCATTCAAAAACGTATTCTCGATGAGCTTGCACGGCAAATTATCGACGGCACTGTGCAAGAAGGATCCGCAGTGGCAATTGATTATAAGGATGATGCTTTTGTACTGAAGAATACTAGTGCGTAAGAGTGGGCGACCAACGAGCCATAACGAAGTATGCGATACGACCTACTGAGTAATAAGTCGCTCGTATACGCCGTTATGCTCTACACCGACACCTTCTTGACGAAAGCTACTACGCAGCTCTTCGCCAAGTTCGTATACCTTGGTCCGCTCATTTGTCGCGATTTTAATCATGACCATGTCTTCCTCTGTGTTTCGGAACACACCGCGTGCTTTTGTGTAGGTGTATGATTCGAAATACTTGGAGGTGATAGAAGTGATGGTGCGGAGTGCCTGCTCATTGAGGATGCGGGCTTCATTTGGTGACCCAACGTAGAGTGTGTACATGATATATATTGTAGCATCAAGCGTTCAGCTGCTTTTCAGAATCACATGTCATACTTGTAAGAGTCGCCACAACAATTTCGTTGTCAAAAGTAGCGATAGAGGAATACATAGAGGAGGTCATTGATGCACAAGATAACACCTGGTGTGATCGAGAAATTATCAGAGCCCCAGAGCTCTCCAGTACTAAGCATATATATTCCAACACACCGCCACCCCACCCCACCCCACATGCAAGAAGATCAAATTCGTTTAAAAAACGCACTGCGCGAGGCACGCTCGTTGCTTGAAACGCAAGGAGTTGATAGCCGTGGTATCCACGCGAATCTGCAGATAGCCGAAGAGCTGATAGAGGATATGACATTTTGGCAGAATACGATTGAAGGCTTGGCGATATTTATCAATGAACAAGAAACGCAGTTGTATCACTCACCCATCGAATTCGAGGAAAGTGTCAGCTGTGATACTGGCTTTGATGTTGCGCCCCTACATATGATCCATTCACAAGATGTGAAGTTTTATGTATTGGCGCTTTCTATGCATGGCAGTAAAGTCTACCAAGGTGATGCATATGGCCTGCGTGCGCTTACTATCGATTTACCTAAGAGTCCTGAGGATGCGCTCAGTATCGACGAAATGTTTGCAAATAGTCAAACTATGCGCAGTCATGGTGGAGGCACTGCACCCCACGGAGAAGGCGATTCGAGTGAGGCTGGCTCTCATGAGCGATTACAGTATTTCAGGATTATCGAAAAGCGACTTATGGAGCATGACGAGTTTGATCAAAATGCACCATTACTGCTCGTTGCGACTGAGAGCGAAGCAGGTAATTTTAAGTCCGTCACCAATTTGCCACATCTGCTGACAGACTTTGTTGCAGGTAACTATATGGAATCCTCAATCCAAGACTTATTCGCCGTCACTTGGCCAGTTATTCGCAGCCAGGTTATTCAAAAAGACGAGACCAAGCTTGTCGAGCGTTTCGGGGAGTATAAGGGTCAATATCGTGCCTCTTCAAACACGAACGAAATTGAGGAAGCTGCAGAGCAGGGTCGAGTCGACACATTATTAGTAAATTATATCGATGAGACAAATGATTCGGTGAGTGATGTACATACTGGTCCCGCTCCTATAATTCGTACGACTGCAGTAGAGACTGATACCGATCGTCTCAAGCATCTCATTGATTTAGTGTATAGCCAAGGGGGTAAGATTATTGGGCTTGATTTTGCCCGCATGCCAGAGGCAGCTATTGCTGCTGCGCTCTATCGATATTAAAATTCGTAGCGGTCGGCGGTCGGCGGTCGGCGGTCGGCGGTCGGCGGTCGCAGTATAAAAGCACGACAATAGGTTATGACTTGTGAGAGGTAGCTGGCGCAATTTCGTCTTGGAATTCCGCGGTGTTGATGTCGTCATGTTCCTTGGCGACACCTATCTTCTCAAGAATCATCACGGCTACAAATCCTAGGATCATCAGGAGTATGACCCAGAGCAATGACAGATCTAACGTAGGGAGTATATTAGCAGCATGACCATCAGCATCTGTTGTTTGCCACGGCCAGATACGTCGAAGCGATCCCGCCATGACACCGATTAGTAGCGCCATCACAGCGAGGTGATAGTGCTGTAGTAGCCAAGTAAGAAGACGCACGAACAGTGCAATGCCACACAACGCACCCAGGAAGAACAATCCAAGCGTGAGGAAATTTCGATCTGCTACTGCGTTAATAATAATTTCATATTGGCCTAGCAGTACCATAATGAGTGAACCTGAAATCCCAGGTAAAATCATTGCGGTGATCGCAATAGCGCCCGTGCCTATTATCGCAAAGGGAGCATCGCTACCTGTCGCGGCCGGTAGACCTATCAGCAAAAAGGTTACCCCGAACCCAAGGGCGAGCAGCAGTGCTCGTTTTACAGTCCAAGTGGTAATACGTCGAGATATGATGTACGAGGAACCAACAACTAGTCCAAAGAAAAATGCCCATACTAGCATTGGCTGTGATTCAAGTAAGAATGTAATGACATGCACCAAGCCAAAAATGGCAAGTAACACACCGATACCGAGAGGAAGGATGAATGAAAGTGGTATTAGTCTGAACGCTTCAGAAAACTTACCTGCGAGCAAGAGTCTCGGCACACGTCCTGTGAGCAGTTTAATGGTGTAGAGAAGTTCATCGTAAATACCGAATAAAAAAGCCACGGTGCCGCTTGATACGCCGGGTATCAAATCTACCGCTCCCATCGTCAAGCCTGTAAAAAAGAGGCGTATAGATTGCTTGGAGCTTTTGTCGCTGGGGGGAGGTGTCGTAGTCATAGTACTCTATAGTATACGTCTTTTAGGCTACTGCGTGCTAGCGAAATAGTATACATTAACCGGCGTAGAGGTCTGTGGTTACAAATCGTGCGAGTGCAACAGTGGTTGCATCGATAAACTCTTGCTCGCGAGTGTAGAGTCCACTGCTAAGTATTCCGTTTGTACCCAAGGAGTGACGAATCGTGTTATCGGTGTCGTCGAGCATGTCCTGGAGGAGCGGACCGAGCTCATTACCCTGTTCGATACCTTGCCGCAAAGTAGCCGGAAGCTCTAGTCCACTACTATGTCCAATTCCAGGTTCTGGATTGTCTGGCTGTACGATTGCAACCCACCCATGTAGGAACATTTTACCCGCAATTTTTACAGTGTTGCCTTCTAGTCCCACGCCGTAGTCGGCAGTGGCTAGTCGCGCCAACGCACCGTGTGCTCGATTGAGTGCACCTTGAATCGACTCCTCGTCGGTTGTCGGCTGTGCGGCAACGCCAGATTCCACATCAAATCCATGGCTCTCAATTGTCATATCACCAAAAGCGCGTTCAAATGCAGTTGTTACGGCAAGGTTTTTGGCATTATTTTGTGAGCCGATAGCAATACACAGACGATTAGAATGATGAGTCATGTGTGCAGTATAACAAATGTCTTGCTATGTATCACAGGACTCGTCGGTTACACTATGTGCAATTGCCGAAAAGTAGGGTCAACACAATTCTCCTTGCACACTGCCGTAGTATACTGATGATATGACCTACGATGTAATTACGGTAATCTACAATCCGAACAGTACCGGTGAGAGTGAGCGTTTGGCGCAGGAGTTTGCTGCGCAAGTCAAACAAAGCGTGCCACGGCAACGTGTCGACGTTATTGCGACCACGCACGCCGGACATGGCGAGGAGCTTACATATGAGATAGCGCGTTCATCTGGCCGCCCGCTCATTATCTCTTCGAGCGGTGATGGTGGGTATCATGATGTGATTAACGGTGCACTCAGGGCTCGCAGTGAAGGATATGACGTCGTCACCGGACTACTCCCTGCTGGCAATGCAAACGATCACCACACCAATCTGCAGCAGGCTCAGAACATAGTTGAGCAGATTGCAGCCGCTCCCCCTCACCGCCACATTGATGTACTCAAAATCACCGGTACATCAAGCGGTGCCGTGGTCGAACGGTACGCACATTCATATATTGGGTTTGGTCTGACGCCCTATGTTGGCAACGAGCTTAATCGAGCACAACTTAACCCAATTAAGGAAGTTGCAATTGTCGCGAAAGCGCTCTGGCAGCTACAGCCTGTCCGTCTTCATATTGGCACGCGCCCCCATATGTACGATAGCGTGATTATGAGTAATATTGCTACCATGTCGAAATACCTTAAAGTAGCGTCTACGGCAAGTGTGACTGACGGTAAATTTGAGGTGACAATATTTCGAAACCGCGGCAAGGTGGGGTTGCTGTGGCGTTTACTGCGGATGGTGTTCGGAGCCAATCCGCATAGCCGCCAGGCGGACGAGTGTACCCTCACTACCGCTTCTGCCACACCGGTTCAGGCAGATGGCGAAATTATCATGCTGGATGCTGGAACGAAAGCCACCATTTCAGTCGAAGCGCGCATACTTCCGTGTGTTATATAGTCCGTCAAGTCTCTACGACTGGTAGCTCCTCGACTGGTGTGCCGAGTGCGCGGGCAAACCGATCGAGCTGTTGAAATTTACAGTATTTTATCGGGTTGTTGTTGGTGTCATATACGCGATAATAATGATCAAACTCTACCGTTTCGCCTTTAAAGTTTTTTGCCGCGGTCGGTTCGTCGATACGTCGAATGATCCAACCCTGTGGCTGTTCGTCGAGAATTCGCTTAATCTTTACGTAGTGGTTAAATGCCATACCCCCTAGTATAGCAATCATATTGCGAGCGAGAGCCTCGTCTCAGCAGTCTCTCAGCAGGTAGTTGTTACAATAGTTACTACCTAAGCAGAAAGGAGAGCATTCTATGAAAGCTGTCACATGGCAAGGTAAACGCAAAATATCAGTAGAGACGGTCCCCGATCCGCGTATTGAGAAGCCAAATGACATTATCATCAAAGTCACTTCCTCTGCAATTTGCGGTTCTGACCTGCATCTTTACGAAGTGATGGCGCCATTCATGGAGACTGGTGACATTTTGGGGCACGAGCCTATGGGTGTCGTGCAAGAGGTTGGCGCAGAGATTACTCACCTCAAACCAGGCGATCGGGTAGTGATTCCGTTTAATGTTTCGTGTGGTCACTGTTATATGTGTGAGCGCGGGTTGCAATCGCAGTGTGAAACAACACAAGTTCACGAACATAATCGCGGCGCATCGCTTCTTGGTTATACAAAACTCTATGGTCATGTCCCTGGCGGCCAAGCGGAATACTTGCGAGTACCAGAAGCACAGTATGGACCTATCAAAGTACCTGATGCACCAGCAGATGACCGCTTTTTGTTTTTATCAGATGTGCTCCCTACTGCATGGCAG
>CALGUM010000050.1 GCA_937902295.1 uncultured Candidatus Saccharibacteria bacterium
GAGCCTATAGCAAAAAGATAATCCCCCGCCACTTGTGACGGGGTATTATAGCGCTTGCGCTAGTATTAGTAGCCGCGTGTGTCTGGCTTGGCACGAGGTTCTGTGGCCTCGGTATCAGGCACTTGCTTAGCAGGGAAATTCTTCGGCGCTGGGCGCTTGAACTCACCGGATCGCTCATTTGGCTGAGCGTTGTTACGGTTACCGCTATTGCCACCGTTGCCGCCACTACCGCCGATTTCGTTGATCACTGGGATCACGATTGGCGTACGACGTGTTTGGTCATAAAGTAAATGTGTAATCTCATCTTTGAGCTCTTTTTTGAGCACGTCCATGTCGACACGCCTGCCGCCAAAGCTCCGCTGCACCTTCTGCTTGAGGTACTGGCGAATGAGATTCATCAATTCTTCTGAATCACGCAGGTAAATGAAGCCACGCGAAATGATATCCGGACTCGTAAGGAGTCGGCCATTCCCCTTGTGGACTGTCAGTACAACTACGAACATACCTTCTTGGCTCATGTGGATACGGTCTTTGAGTACCACTTCGCTTACAATCGCACCACTGTCGTCGTACATAAGACCACCGACTGGTACGCGGCCATTCTTGCGAGCACCTTCACTGGTGATTTCGATCACATCGCCACTGTCTGCTACGAAAATGTTATCACGTGGAATGGCACATTCTTTTTCTGCAAGCTCTGCGTTGTGTACCAGCATGTGGAATTCACCGTGAATCGGCAGATAGTAGGTTGGGTTAAGCGCGCTAATCAGTTTTACGTGATCATCGTAGTAACCATGACCACTGACGTGCAGTGGACCGACACCAGTAAGGTGAGATTTGCCACTTTGGATCACGGCGCTACCTTCGCGCATCAAGCCATCGACGGTACGTACGACGTATTTCTCGTTACCCGGAATTGGGTTTGAGCTAAACACGACTACGTCGGTATTTTTAATCTTAATGTGCTTGTGCGCACCAGATGCCATACGGTTCAGTACCGCATTGAACTCGCCCTGGCTACCGGTACATACGATCGTCACTTTGCCATCTGGCAACTTGATAATGTCTTCCATCTTCACCACGACGTCTTTTGGTATCTTGATAGTGCCGGTACGGAGCGCTACTTCGACGTTTTGGATCATGCTGTAGCCTGCAAATGCAACTTTGCGGTCGTGTTTTTTGGCCTCGTCGAGAATACCTTGCATACGGTGGAGCTGTGAGCTAAAGCTACTGATAATCAAGCGATTGTTGGGCAGCTTCTCCATGATTTGACCCATGCTCTCTTGAATTTCTGGCTCGCCGTGTGTATGCGATCCTTCGCTCTCACAGTTGGTGCTTTCGTTCATGAGCATCAAGATGCCTTCTTTTGTAGCAATTTCTGTGAGCCGCGCGAGGTCAAATTTCTTGCCATCGACAGGTGCTTCTTCAAAACGCCAGTCACCGGTATCGACAAGTACACCAAGTGGCGTACGAATCACGACAGCAGTCGAGTCTGGAATCGAGTGGTTTACTCGTACGAGCTCGATACTGAAGTGTTCGCTAATCTGTACACGCTCGTGCGTGTCTGGATCCATTTCGTTGTACTGTGGTTCGTACCCACTAGTAGCTTCTTCCATGGTGCGCTTGATCATCGCGAGAGTAAATTTACTGCCATACACTGGTGCGGGCAGCTGATGCGCCACATGACGATATGCACCGATGTGGTCAAGGTGACCGTGGGTAAATACCTGTGCACGAATCTTGTGCTTGTTTTCGAGCAAGTAGCTAATATCCGGCGTAATGTAGTTGATACCTGGATAATCTGCTCCTGGGAACAAGAATCCACAGTCGATGATAATGATATCGTTATCGTACTCAATCGCCATCATATTTTTGCCGATTCCCATTTCACCGAGACCACCGATAGGTATGATACGTAGCTTTGGACCCTTTGTCTTTGGCTGACGCTTCCACTCCGCGACACTGAACTGACGTCCATCGTGGCCGTTGTAGATCGATTTATTGACTGGGATATCAATCATATGCTGACTAGCACGCAAATTGACGTTTTCGCTGGTGCGACGCTGCGCACGGAATACTTCGCCCTTACGAGTCGTGGTCGTATTCATGGCTGCGATGTTAGATTTTTTTCTCTGTTGCCCTTGTGCAGGACGTTTGCTCGTGTCATCCGACTGAGCGTTTGAGAGTCTTCGTTGACCCATAATTGTGTTGTTCTCCTTTTATCAAAATGATATTTTCAAAAATATAAAATACGAGGATTGGGTGGTAAATATACTGTCTGTTCCCCTTTGAAAGTACTTCCATAGTAGCAAACTGCGCGCTGTATGTCAACCGTAGTATTGACACCTACTGATATAATGTGCTGTAATATATCCATATTCGCGACCGCGGATTGCACCTGAGGGAAGGAATTGACATGGCACTGTTTCCTGATGACGACAAGTCGAACAGTATGAGCTTCATGACATTCGAGCAGGCACGTGACCTGATGCTCATCAGAGCGGTTGGCTGGAAATGCGAGTTCTTCGACCGGTACTTCGACCTCCGCTTACTGAAAGCGGAGAGAACAAACGAACCCGAGTTCACTCACGGCGACGCCCTGGTGCTTGCAGAAGTTGATGTCCATCCGCTTACCCTGGTAGAGGCCAAG
>CALGUM010000051.1 GCA_937902295.1 uncultured Candidatus Saccharibacteria bacterium
CGACTTGTAGAGGCAGGGCAGTTTGAGCTAAAGGCGCGAACTGGCGGCCAAGAGGCGCAGTTGTTGACCAAAGATGAGCTGTTTGCTACGATAGGTTCGTCCTAAACAGTAGTTGTAACACTACCATATCGTGAATGCGAGGTTGAATCACTTTCTCGAACGAAGAATGAATAAATTATAGAAGAAAACAGAAGAGGATATTAAGATGAAAAAGACATATCAGATTACAGCTGAAGGTAAAAAAGAACTTGAGGCCGAACTGGAGCACCTCAAAGGGCGACGCGGTGAAATCGCAGACAAAATCGCCGAGGCGCGCGACTACGGTGACCTCAGCGAGAATGCAGAGTATGACGCAGCTCGCGAAGATCAAGGTATTGTCGAAACACGTATCGCCGAAATCGAAGACATTTTGCAAAATGCCGAAATCATCACTCGCGTGAAAAAAGGTGTAGTCGGCCTAGGGTCGGTAGTTAAGCTCAAAAAAGGATCAAAAACAGTACAATACACTGTAGTTGGCCCTGTGGAAGCCGATCCACTTGAAGGTAAGATTAGTAACGAATCACCAATTGGACAGGCTCTGATGGGTAAGAAGATTGGTGACACTGCTACCATCACCACACCAAAGGGTGAAATTACTTATCAGATTACGAGTGTATAAAACCGGGAGAAGTGCTAGCACTATTTAATTCTATATTCTGATATGTCGGGGTGTTTATCTGCGTTTTGTACGCATGGGTGCAAAATCTTCGTTCGTCGCAACTTCATCATCGGCAAAAGGGTCATAGAGAGCACCTGTCGCCAGCTCTAGACTGTCAGAGTCGGCTATTGCAGCAACTTTCTGCGCCTCTTCATGTCTTTTTTGGTTTGAGAGAGCCATACTTGCCATTGTTTTACGCAAAATTTCCTCTTGATATATACCATGACGTTCTTCGATATCGATGTGCGATTGCAGGTCAACGGCGCCGATAGAGTTAGCTTCAACTCCGAGGTCAATTTTATGCCAAGTGTCAGCAGTAGCATCATGGGTCCACTTGATGTTATCGCCCGTGTGCTGCAGTGAGTCTTCGATAACGCCCTGCGCATATCTTCGAAACCCTTTGTCTGGAAAAACTGCACCGGCATGTACGAGAGCGTCAATTGTTTGAAGGGGGTAGAGCTCGTCTTTTTTTGCGATCTTCAGTGCCCATCGCGCAAGGTCACTTCGTTCTTGTCTAGTTGGGTCATATTCTTTTCGAAAAATAGCATTGCTTGTTTCGAGAAGTTCCTGGTATTCTTTTTGTGTTTCTGCGAAATCGGACGTTCGCTCGTGCGAATAAGAGGGATTACTGTAGCGGGGGGATCGATCATTGTTATGCATTTTTATATCATCCTTGCTATATTGTTATGTATTGGAATATAGCACTAACAGATAAACATGGTCAAGTAAAAAAAGAGCGAATATATCAAGATACGGGTAATGGGTAGTGATATATTATTACAACACCATATCTAGTGCATAAGGTGTTTAGAGAAACACTAGCGTATTACGTAATGAGTAATGTAGTATTTACAATGATTTATTAACCATATATCGACATGCTGTTTGAGAGGGGCGACGTTTATGATTCCGATATGTGCTACACTCGAGGCATACATGATAGACATGCAGATGTGTCAAAGTGATAAGTGGAGCCAAAGGAGGGTATGATGCGTCGATATGGAGTAGCCGGTATTGTAATAGGGGTATTGCTTTCGTATTTTGGTGTGGTGTCGGCGCATGCAGCGTCGCTCAATGATTTTGAGATTACAAACTACCGCGTTGCCGCTGAGCTAAAACAAGATGAAGATAATAGGTCTGTGCTTACCACAAAAGAGACAATAACTGCAGATTTTCAACACAGAGACCGTAATCGTGGTATCGAACGTGCGCTACCTTCAACCTACCTTGATCATACTCTGAACCTAAAGGTTCAATCGGTGACTGACGAGTCGGGTGAGTCACTGCCATACACGACATATTCAAGTGGGGATAATCGCGTGGTACGTATAGGCGAAGAAGATACCTTTGTATATGGCAAAAAAACATATGTCATTACCTATAGTCAGCGAGATGTGACGAGGTTCTTCGAACAGACGAACAAAGACGAATTTTATTGGAATCTACTCGGCACACAATGGAAGGTGCCGATTCAGCAGTTCAGCGCAACGGTTGAAATTGCACCGAACCTGAGTGAGCGGTACGATCAGTCATCGTGTTATCGGGGTGTGCAGGGTGCAACAGATACATGTGTACTCGAACGCATCAATGAGGAATCGTTTTCGGTGCAAGCGAGCAATCTTGCGGCAGGGGAAGGAGTGACCGTTGCGCTTAGTTTCGAGCCCGGTACATTTGCCCCTTACCAGCCGAGCGTATGGGAGCGTCTCTTATGGGTGTGGCTAGGTTTGCTTGTGGCTACGACAATCGGTGCAGTAGCCATGACTATTAGAGGAGTGTGGCGCTACAGCAATAAGTATAATCGAAAGAAAGAACTCGGTACTATAGTGCCAGAGTATACCGCTCCACGAGATGCGAGTGTTACGGTGGCAGGCGAAGTGCTTGACTCTCCAAGATCTCTCGTTGCAGCCCAGTTACTGGACCTCGCGGTGCGTCACTATGTACACATTCATGAGACAAAACCGAAATCATTGTGGTCTGCTGCTGAATATTCTTTGGAGGTTGTACGTGATATTGCTGATCTACGGGAAGAGGAACAAGAGATCGTACGTGACATGTTTGGTGGCACGCCGAAGCCGGGAGACACGCTTGCATTAAAAGAACTGAGTAATAATACGAAATTTACCACGAGTCTGAGCGATAATCCGAAAAAACTCAAAAAACTTATTCGTGGTGAATATGGTCTACGCGCACGGCGCGCAGAAGAAACAAAGTGGTTTTATGATGCCGCCCGAATCGTAGCCATTATCGCGGCAATCACATTGTCTCCGACTCTTTTGCTGAGTGCATTGCTGCTATGGGCATTGGGCCATGAGTTATGGTCACTGACCGATAGAGGCCTTGCACTCCGACGGTACCTAAAAGGCCTAAAGCTTTATATAGGCATTGCTGAACAAGAGCGGCTAAAAATGCTGCAAAGTCCAGAGGGAACAGAAAAAGTCGGCCCTGTCAGCGGTGAAGACACACAGGCTCTCATAAAATTATACGAAAAAGTATTGCCGTATGCTGTGCTGTTTGGTCAAGAGAAGGAGTGGGGCAAAGCACTGGGTCGCTACTACGAAGCGGCGCATACTAGCCCTGATTGGTATGGAGGTGGCAGTCACACCGCGTTCAATGCAGTAGTATTCGCCTCGGCACTCTCTAGCTTTAATGTGGCGGCTTCTTCATATGCGAGCACGGCTTCGTCAAGCTCGGGAGGTTCATCTGGAGGAGGGTTCTCTGGAGGCGGAGGAGGAGGTGGAGGCGGTGGAGGCTGGTAGTTTTCGCCGCCCCAAGGTGTAGAAATATACTGGCTGCCGAGCGTACCAGTATATTTTATTATGGGCTTGACATTATATAGTACCTTGTATAACATAGAACTATATAACAAATACTACCTACAAGCGTAGAGTAAAGGATGATGCAATCATAGTGAATGAGAATGAGTTATATGCAGAACAGCTTGCCACGCAGCTTCGCAAGGGCTTTTTGGCATATTGCGTAGTAAAAATTTGCAAGAGCACCCCGCAGTATACGAGTGATATTATTCGGCGCTTGCGAGAGGCAGAGCTTGTAGTGGTGGAGGGAACTATATATCCACTCCTAAGTCGATTGCAACGCGATGGTCTTTTGGCGCATGAGTGGCAAGAAAGCGAGCATGGTCCACCTAGAAAGTACTACAAAACGACTATGCGCGGCGAGGAAATACTCACCCTGATGAATAAAAAAATCACTGCACTTAACGCGACACTTAAAAAACTTTAGGAGATAATCATGAAAGAAATTACAAGAATTCATATAGCAAAAGTAGCCTATGATATCGAACTTGCTGCAAAGAAAGAACTAGAGTCTTATATGGCTGAGCTCGAGAACTACGCAGGTGACACAGAAATTCTACAGGATATCGAACTGCGTATCACGGAGTTGCTAGAAGAGCGCCATGTGAATGCGGCTGGGGTGATAACAACCGAGGATGTGGCAGCGATTCGTGGTCAACTTGGCGAGCCGCAAGATTTTGCCGATACCGACGGTGAGGTGGATATGCAGACTGCTCAAACCAAGCCATCGAAACGTCTCTATCGGGACGAAGATGGTGCGCTACTTGGTGGTGTGCTTGCAGGCTGTGCGAAATATCTGAATGTTCAGGCTGTATGGGTGCGGCTTGCCTTTGTGTTAATAGCATTCATGTCGTTTGGTACGGCGCTTATTGTATATGTGGTGATGTGGATCATTGTGCCACCGGCACGTACTGCAGCCGAAAAACTTGCTCTTGAAGGTAAAGCTGCCACACTTTCGGCGATAAAAGAGCGTAGTGCGCAAATCGCACAATCAGCCAGCACAAAAGCAACTGCACGTATAGTACGCGACGTGATGCTCTTTTGTCTCGGCTTGTTCTGCACAGGAGTGGCGATACTGTCACTGCTCGCAACGATAGCAGGTGGGTTGTTTCTGCTAACAGGGGGGATCGGTGTATTCGGTGAATCGCTACCGAGTGAGTACTTTGCAGTGTCATCTGGCTACCATGTCGCAGCATCGGTGCTGTTTATTGTGAGCGGCGTACTGTTTACTATCCTCAGTAGCCTGCTTGCGATTGCGGCGTTTCGCCGAGTATGGACGAAGCGTCTTGGGATTTCTGTTGCTGCGGTGGTTGCAGCCGGTATTGCCGCATTCGCAACCGCGTTTGTGCCTCTTGTGTTTGGATTTTGGTATACCGATCACACAATCCAGCAGTCGTACGTCACAACACAGCATGAGTTGCCAGAATCATTTGCTTCTACTAGCCAGCTTGTGTTTGACCTTCGAGACGTCTCACTTGCTGGTACGCCAGGGGTAGTATACACAGTAAGTGACACAGTCCGGTATGAACTAAAAGCACCCGACACGATGAATCTAGATTTTGAAGTGACACAAAAAGGCGATGTGGCCACCATGACACTGCGTATGACAGAAGAATCTATGTGGCGACATTACCAAGAGCCGATGGTTTATGTGTATGGGCCTGAACTAGACTCATTGTTGGTTCGCGGGGGTACTATGAAGTACGTAACTAAGGGTCAAGACAATGTTTCATTGGATGCCCAGCAAGGGGCAACGATTATAGTAGAAGGTATATATGAATCAGTTGCCGCTGCCACCGAACAAAATTCTAGTGTACTACTAGACCGAGCAACAGTGCAGCGGCTCACTGCGAAAAATCAAGGCGGTTGGATAGAGGCCGGCGTGGTGCGTACTCTAGATGCAACGCAACCAACGACGTGTCCTGCTGAGTATCATGAACATCAGAACGCCATAACTCTCGCAGGGATTACAGGTACAACTCTTCGCTACAATGGCACTGATATGTCGACTACAGGTATTGATGAAGTCGAACAGCCTTGTGGTCAAGTTACGATTGACGATTAGAACCAAAATTACTTGGTAAAATTAAGATTATAAGCATAGGTTTGTTATACTACTAAGTGATGAATTATTACAACCAAACACCTGAGCACGCAGTCAAACATCTCAAAACACAACCAGAAGGTCTGAGCAAAGAGGAGCGCGAAAGACGTCTAGAAGAGTATGGTAGTAATATCATACGAGTAAAAGGCGAACCGTTATGGCGTAAAATTGTTGAGCCATTTGCCAATGTGTTTATGATGGTGCTGCTAGGTGCGGCGATCCTTAGTGTGCTCACAGGGCATGCACTCGATGCAATGATTATCGGTGCGATTGTAGCGGTGAGTGCGACGATATACTACGTACAGCGTATCTCAACTGAGCGAGTATTGCGTGCATTGCAAAAACACGATACACAGACAGTGACTGTACTTGCCGAAGGAGAAAAGATATCAGTTGATACGGTTGATCTTGTGCCTGGTGATGTTGTTCTGCTCGCCGAAGGAGAAAAAGTGCCTGCGGATGGTCGCATTTTGCACGAAGATGATATCCGTGCGGACGAGTCAATGCTTACTGGAGAGTCGTTACCGATATCCAAGCAGACCGAGCAGCTTGAGCAAGACAGGCCAGTGTATGAGCAAAGTAATATGCTGTTTCAAGGCTCTTTCGTGGTATCTGGCCGCGGAAGTTTTGTTATTACAGCCACCGGCATGGATACGGAGTTCGGTAAGTTAGCGCAACTTGCCACACCTACAAATGAGACAAGTCCAGCGCAGGCAAAAATTGATACACTCATCACGCGACTGATTATGGCGATTAGTGTGGTTGTGGTGATTACATTCGCGCTTGCAATATATCGAGGTATTGAGCTTGCTGAGGTAGTGCGTTACACCATGTCGATTGCAGTATCGGCAGTGCCAGAAGGTCTGATAGTAGCGACGACCGTTATCTTAGTGCTTGGAATGCGTCGTCTCGCGAAATACAACGCACTTGCACGTTCAATGGGGGCGGTAGAAAATATTGGGATAATCACGACAATCGCCAGTGACAAAACAGGGACACTCACAAAGAACTTATTGCGTGTACAAGAGTTGTGGCACCCAGACCGTTCGCAGGCGAGTCTTGCGGAATGGATGCTTATGGCGGCAAATGACAGCGAAGGCGTCAGCAGCGATCCACTCGATACGGCAATGATTGATTATGCGAAAGAGGCCAATGTCTCTATTGCAAGCACTATGCGACTTAACCAAGTATTCCCATTTGATCAGGGTCTTGCTATGAGCGGTAACATATGGCGCGACGGAGATAGCCTCAAGGCCGTGCTCAAAGGCGCTCCGGAGCAGTTGATTGCGAGTAGCTACAGTAGCGATCCAGCGGGCAAAGCGCTTGCAGAAAAATCCCTCGTTCGTCTGACTAGTATGGGGTATCGTGTGATCGCCGTAGCGCAGATTGAAGGAGTGGGCGATGGACTTGATGAGTTGAGCGAGTTGCCGCTTGAGCGTATGCAGTTCGTCGGACTGATTGGTATCGCCGATGAACTACGACCAGAGGCTAGCAAGGCAATCCGTAGCGCGCAGGATGCAGGTATATCGGTCCGTATGATTACCGGTGACCACGCAGAGACAGCGTTTTCAATTGGAAAGCAACTGGGCTTGGCGGACGAACGTTCTCAGGTGATGGATTGCCGTGAGATTGGTTCTATGAGCGATGAAGAATTGACTAAAAAGGTGGCCGAAGTGCGCGTCTTTGCCCGAGTTGTGCCAGAAGCAAAGCATCGTATTTTGAGTATTCTCAAAATCAATGAGATTGTTGCTATGACAGGTGATGGCGTCAACGATGTACCTGCACTGACAAATGCGCACGTAGGAATTGCGATGGGCTCTGGCTCGCAAATCGCAAGAGAATCGGGTGACATAGTGCTACTCGATGATAATTTTGCGAGTGTCGTCCAAGCCGTGCGCGGCGGCAGGGTAATTTTTGATAATATCCGCCGTATGATGTTCTATCTATTCTCAACCAATCTTGGTGAAGTGGCAGTGATGGTGGTTGCGTTAATCGTGGGAATGCCACTGCCACTTGTAGCGGTGCAGATTCTGTGGATTAACCTTGTGACAGACACCGCGTTTGTTATTCCGCTGGGACTCGAGAAGGCGGAGAGTAATGTGATGAAGCGACCGCCGCGCAAGGCCACGCAACCAGTACTTGATCGCCATATGGTAATCCGACTATTGCTTATATCCGCTACCATGGCAATCGGTACTCTGACAATCTTTAACTATATGCTGAATAAGACTGATGACATTCAATACGCACAAACAATTGCGTTTATGGTGCTCGTAGTCGCACAGTGGGCGAATGCGCTGAATGCACGTAGCGAGTTTAGCTCACTCTTGTATCGTATGCGTGTCATCAATTACCCAATGCTTGCAGGAGCGACAATCGCGATTACAATGCAGGCTCTCGTAATGTTTGGTCCATTGCAAGAAGCACTCCATGTGGTACCTGTCGCATTGATGGATATGATCTGGACGAGTACACTAATGTTCTTTGCTGTACTTATTGTCGGTGAGTTACATAAACTATATACACGCTTAACAATGTCGAAGGAGGCTCGCCGATGATCACGGTTACACACGTCACAAAAACGTATGGAAAGAAACAAAATAGTTTCAAGGCACTGGACGACGTAAGCCTTGAAATTCCAAGCGGGGCAAGTGTGGCGATCCTCGGCAAATCTGGAAGCGGTAAGTCTACGCTTATGCACGCGATTAGTGGGCTTGATAGACCTGAGTCTGGTGAAGTGGTTATTGACGGTGACAACATTTTGACCATGAAGCAAAAAACAGTCGATCGCTTTCGTGCAGAAAAAATAGGATTTATTTTTCAGAGCTTTTTCATACAAGGTAACGAAAGTGTGTACGACAATGTGAGTTTGCCGCTTGAGATTGCCCAGGTGCCGCGACGCACGCGTACGCAGCGTGTTGAGGCTGCGCTTGAGGCAGTTGAGTTAAGCGACAAAATTAAGAATAAGGCAAAAGATCTTTCAGGTGGCCAAAAGCAACGTCTTGCAATTGCGCGCGCAATCGTCAATGAGCCACAAATTATTTTTGCAGATGAGCCTACAGGCAATCTCGATAGTGTGACTGGGGACACGATCGAAGAGCTACTATTTAGCTATAACCGTGAGAAAAACGTTACTCTTATTATCGTGACGCACGACGCAGATCTAGCGAAAAAATGTGATATTTTGGTGAGCATAAAAGACGGAAAAATTGAGTCGGTGACGCAAAAGGACACAGGAGCACAATCATGAAAATAGCAGATATAACGAGACGAGCTGGAAGAAGCCTCAGTCAAGCTAAGGCGCGCACAGTACTGACTAGCCTCGCAATTGGAGTCGGTGCGTTTACGCTCACGCTTGCACTCGCAGCAGGGGAAGGGTCACGACAATATGTCGATACGATTGTCAGCTCAAATATTGATCCGCAAATGCTCATTGTCGCAAAGGACGAATCAATGTTCGGTGGTGGTGACGAAGGGGCTTCGCTCGCAGGAACAGGTCTCAGGGAGTATTCCGAGACCGCAACGCAATATGCAGGACTGACACTCAAGACACTTTCACCGGATGATTTTGATAAAATTTCAAGCCGTAGTGATGTCGAAAAAGTGACACCAACGTATCTAGTGAACGCACAGTATCTTACCTTTGAACAAGTTGAAGACAAGCAGTACACTGCCGATGTCACCGTCTATGACGTATCGGTGCGCCCAGAAGTTGCAGCAGGCACGTTGCCTGATCGTGCACAGCAGCAAATCGCTGATGATGAGGTAGTGGTGCCCGAGAGTTTCCTGAAAACACTTGATATTACAGACTACGATAGTTTTATTGGTTCAAATATCACCCTTCATCTCATGCAGCCACCAAAAAATCTCAGCGAAGCTGACATTCAATCTTTGGCAGCCACAGATGGACTCGCTGCAGTCGAAGAGGCAATGCAGGGAGAATCAAGGGAAGTGACGCTGAAGGTGCGAGCTGTAAGCATGCAGTCGGCAACGTCGTTTACCGCAAGTAGCGCCTTGTTTATCTCGGAAAACAAAGCGAAAGAACTATCCGAATTTCTCACAAAAGATACTGAGCAATACCGAAGTTATGTCTCGGCAATGGTGCTCGTCAAAGATGGGGTTGATCCAAGTGCTGTAAAGGCGGATCTTGAAAAAGATGGCATCTATAGTGTAACTGCTGAAGATGTGCAGGGATTGTTATTTACATTTGTGAATTTGCTACAAGGTATTGTAATAGGGTTTGGACTCCTCGCGCTGATTGCGAGTATATTCGGCATTATCAATACACAGTACATCTCGGTGCTCGAGCGCACTCAGCAAATAGGACTCATGAAGGCTCTAGGTATGAGTGGGCGTGATGTCGGTCGTTTATTCCGCTACGAAGCGGCATGGATTGGATTTTTGGGTGGTCTCATCGGCGCAGGCTTAGCATGGGGAGCTGGCGTGGCACTGAATCCATTTATTTCAGATGCACTCGGTTTGAGCGCGGGCACACACCTGCTAGTCTTTCAGCCAGTTCCAATAGCAGGATTGATTATCGGGCTCATGGTGATCGCAGTGCTGGCGGGATACTTCCCAAGTAGGAAAGCGACCCGACTTGATCCAATAGAGGCGCTGAGAACCGAATAGTGATGGAGTGGTGGCACGCCGTCGTTATAGGAATTGTCGAAGGTATTACTGAGTTTTTACCAATTTCGAGTACAGCGCACATCGGTTTTTTTACAAGTATATTTGGCTATGCTCCGACAGACCCAAGTATCATAGCGTTTACAGCGATCATTCAATTGGGGGCGATCGCAGCTGCGGTAGTGTATTTTCGTGAAGATATTGTTCGTACTGTAAGGGGTTTTTTCGCTGGGCTGGCACACAAAGAGGCTCGCAAGTCATTTGAGTACTTATTTGGATGGATTGTTATCGTAGGGTCGATTCCTATTGTGATTGTTGGTTTGTTTTTTCAAGACATGGTGGAAACAACATTTCGTAATTTGTGGTTTACCGTAGCGGGTTTAATTGGTTTTACAATTATTCTTTGGCTAGCCGACCGGTATGGTGCACGTACTCGTGGCGAGAAAAGTATGACGCTAAAAGATTCAATCATTATTGGCTTAATTCAGGCGGTTTCTCTTGTGCCGGGTGTCTCACGGTCTGGCGCAACAACCGCAGCTGGGTTGTTGCAAGGGTTCGATAGGGTCACTACCACGCGGCTCGCCTTTTTCCTCGGTATACCGGCCCTTATCGGCGCAGGCGGGCTCCAACTAGTTGTGCATTATGACGAAATCGGACCAGGGGTAGGGTGGTTTGCCACCTGGCTCGCAACGATTGTTTCGTTTGTTGTGGCATATGTTTGTATTGATTGGTTGCTGCGTTTTGTGGCAAGTCATAGTTTTTCGATATTCATTTGGTATCGTTTCGCCCTCGGTGCAGTACTGGCGATTCTACTCGCAACAGGATTTATCGCGGCTGTTTAATTGTTGCAGTGATTGATGATATCGATAATGATATATCGATCGTTAGGGGTTTCACTGGCTTGCTCTAGATTGTAAGCGACAGGTTGGCCGATGCGTACGCGGTCGCGCGGGATGCCGCGATCAATGAGATCTTGCTGAATCTTGGTGGTGCGGTTTTGAACAACTGAGAGCGGACTATCTTGAGTTTCAGTTGCTGCAGGAATGTAACCGCGTATCAAAAAAGAGAAATCTTTTTCGCTCGCAGTGTTATAAAACGTTGACATGCGTTCGAGTAGTCTTGTACTTGTTTCTTCGTTCACGTAGTCGAGCGCGGTTGCATCACCAAAAATCATTGTTGCACCCCGAATCGTTTTTGCGTAGAGTCGTGTTGAGTCGAGTGTCCGTAGGTTATCTCGCGATAAACATGCCCGCTGGTTTGTGTTCACAGTAACTTCCTGGGTGTCATCTTTTGGAGTGCTACCAAGAGTGTTGCCGACAGTAGTCTCGACGATGCGGCCACCGAGTACCGCAATACGTGCATAACGTGGTGTCGAGGAATCTGAGAAGCTATAGCGTACATAGAATGTTTCATCAACGTGCGCGAGGGAGTCGAGCCGATAGTTACGCTGATGTGCCGCTGCGTACAATATATCTGAGTCGTTCGTCTTGGTATATTGTGCAAACGCACGCTGATCCTGCATGAACGCAGCTTCCATCGTACTATCGGCAACTCGTTGCGCCTGAGCGCGCGGCGTGAAAAACAAAAAGTATATGCCAGTAGCTATGCTCGCTAGGAGTATAAATATTGAAAGTGCTATGAGAAGACGCTTCATGATAGTTAGTATACCGTACTCATCGTCGTAACAGGAGTTATAAAAACACTACACTACTGTTATAATAAGTTGCATGTTAGATATTCGCTTTATACGTGCCAATCCAGAAAAAGTTCAACAAAATGCTGAAGCGAAAGGATATAAAAATCTGTCCGTAGTACAGCTACTTGAGCTCGATGCATCTCGACGTACAGTACAGCAACATGTCGATGAGCTCCGTGAACGTCGTAATGCCAATGCCGCTAAGATGAAAGGTGGCAAACCATCGCAGGAGTTGATTGATGAGGGTAAGGAAATTAAACAGCAGCTTATTCAGCTCGAAGATCAGGCAGCGCAATCTGCATACGCGTTCGAGACGATGCTGCACAGTTTTCCGAATATAGCAGAAGACGACGTGCCAGTCGGTGACGAAGAGGCGAGTGTTGAGGTGTCGCGATGGGGCGAACAGACAGTCGGTGCGCGTGACCACCTAGAGTATGCACTTGAGCGAGAATGGGTTGATTTTGAGCGAGGCGCAAAAGTTGCAGGTGCAAAGTTCTACTACCTTAAAGGTGACTTAGCACTTCTTGAGCAGGCCATTACGCAATATGTGCTGAATATACTCGTAGCAAAAGGATTTAATTTTATGACAGTCCCTCATATGGTAAATGCACGCACTATGATGGGGACTGGATTTGCGCCGCGCACAAGTGACCAAAGTGATGAGTATGCCATAGAGGGCGAGGATTTGTCACTCATTGCCACAGCGGAGATTCCCTTAACTGGATATCATGCAGACGAAATTATAGACGAAGCACGACTACCATTGCTCTATGCAGGGCTCAGTCCTTGTTATCGCAAAGAGGCAGGTGCGTCGGGTAAGCACACACGAGGCTTATTCAGGGTGCACCAGTTTAACAAACTGGAAATGTATGCGTATTCACTACCCGAGCAGTCACAAAGGGTACACCAACAGCTGCTTGCGATAGAGGAAGAGATTTGGCAAGCGATAGGCGTCCCGTATCATGTCATTAATATCGCCAGCGGTGACCTTGGGGCGCCAGCGAGTAAAAAATACGATATTGAGTATTGGTCACCGGTTGACAGCACGTACCGCGAACTCACAAGCTGTAGTAATTGTACTGATTTCCAGACGCGAAACCTTAATATTCGTGTGCGTCGTGCCGATGGATCGATTGAGATGCTCCATTCACTCAATGGCACTGCCGTGTCGCTCGCTCGCTCGCTCGTGGCCGTTATTGAGCACAATCAGCGTAGTGACGGTAAGTTGGATGTTCCGAGCGTTTTGCGCCCCTATCTTGGCAATAGGGAAGTACTCTAGGCGACGTACACTTTTAAGTAGTGGTGCGTTCGAGTAACCGCGCAATTTGTGCTATAATCATAAGTACAAACACCTAACGATAGGAGGGACATGATCTCGCCAATTGCAATTACAGGTATCAACTATGAAGTGGATGAACGCACAAAAAAGTACGTAGAGCACAAAGTTCGTAAGCTCGATAAATTTATCCCTCGCCATGCGAAAAAGAGTGCAAGCGCAGAGGTGAAACTTGTACATATCGACAAGAAGAATGGCAATAAATACAAGGCCGAGATAGTCTTGCATGTACCCGATAAGACACTGACGGCAAAGGATTCTACAGTGAACATTCTTGCTGCAGTTGATATTGTGGAAGCTAAGATCAAGGCGCAGCTGGCAAAATACAAGGAGCAGCGGACCGAGGATCGCGGTACCTTGAGTCGATTTAAGCGTAGTTTTGCACGCGAAGCGCAGTAATACGTCAAGTTTACTCTTTAATTTTTCACTTTTTATCCGTATAATGGGTACCAGTTAAATGCTGCAATTTTCTGGAAGTGAGGGATTTCTTTTATGGTAAGTAGACAAAAAGTATTGACAAAAGTATTTGGTGACCCGCAAAAGCGAGTAGTGAAAGGGCTTGAAAAACGTGCCCAGGCTATTACGGTGCTCGAGCCAAAGTATGAAAAGATGAGCAAGAGTGAGTTGGCTAAACAGACAGAGGTACTGAAGAAGCGACTCACCGCAAAGAAGAAAATAACGCTGGATGAACTATTACCAGATGCATTCGCGGTTGCGCGAGAGGCATCTCGCCGCGTGTTGAAGATGCGTCACTTCGATGTACAGCTCATTGGTGGTATTGCACTACACGACGGTAACGTGGCCGAGATGAAAACCGGTGAGGGTAAAACACTTGTGGCAACCCTGCCGGTATATCTCAATGCGCTCGAAGGCAAAGGTGTGCATGTAGTCACAGTCAACGATTACCTTGCGCAGCGTGACGCAAGCTGGATGGGCGAGCTGTATGATTTCTTGGGCATGACGACAGGGGTGATCGTGAACGATGCGTCATTTATCTATGACCCTAAGTTCGACAACGAGGCGCATGATGACGAAAAAATGCGTCGACTACGCCCGGTGACGCGAAAAGAGGCGTATGCCGCAGATATCACCTATGGTACAAACAACGAGTTCGGTTTTGACTATCTGCGCGACAACATGGTTAATGACAAAGATTTAATTCGCCAACGTGAACTAAACTTTGCGATCGTTGACGAAGTTGACTCAATCCTCATCGATGAAGCGCGTACCCCGCTTATTATTTCTGCTCCAGCTGCAGAAAATCCTGAACATTACCTCACTTTTGCCAAGATAGCTGCAAAACTTGTGCCAGAAGATTATATTCTGGACGAAAAGCGAAAAAGTGTGTCGCTGAGCGACCAAGGTGTTGAGAAGGTACAGAAAATGCTTGGCATTAAAAACCTGTATCTTCCAGACAATGTCCGTTCGGTATACCACCTCGATCAAGCATTGAAGGCACAAACAATCTTTAAGCGCGACAAAGATTACGTGGTGACGCACGACGGCGAAGTGATTATTGTGGATGAGCACACAGGGCGTTTGATGCATGGTCGTAGGTATTCCGAGGGCTTACATCAGGCGATTGAAGCAAAGGAATCAGTGAGTGTTCAAACCGAAAGTATGACGCTTGCGACAATTTCATTCCAAAACTTCTTCCGTCTGTACAAAAAACTGTCTGGTATGACTGGTACTGCATTTACAGAACTCGAAGAATTCCATCAGATTTATAGCTTGGATGTGGTGCAAGTACCGTCAAACCGACCACTTGCGCGTATCGACAAACAAGATTTAATTTATAAAACCGAAAAAGCTAAACTAAAAGCTGTCGCAGATGCTATCAAAGAGTATCACAAAGTTGGACGCCCAGTGCTAGTAGGGTCGGGTTCTATCGTTAAGAATGAAATGATCGCAAAATACCTTGATCAAGAAGGCGTGAAGTACGAACTACTGAATGCCAAGAACAATGAGCGAGAGGCTGCAATTGTCGAAAAAGCAGGTGAAAAAGGCGCGATTACCCTTGCTACAAATATTGCTGGTCGTGGTACTGACATTAAACTCGGCGATGGGGTAAAAGAACTCGGTGGTCTTGTGGTGCTTGGGTCTGAACGTCATGAGTCTAGGCGCATTGATAATCAGCTACGTGGTCGCGGCGGACGCCAGGGAGATCCAGGTGAGACTCAGTTCTATGTCTCAACAGAAGATGATCTAATGCGTATTTTCCAAGGTGAGCGTATTGCTGGGCTTATGGACCGGCTTGGTGTGGACGACGATATGCCAATTCAGACTAAGTCTGTTTCAAAAACACTGGAAGCCGCACAAAAGCGAGTCGAAGGGTATAACTACGATACTCGTAAAAATGTTGTTCAGTACGACAATGTGATCAACCGACACCGAAAAGTTGTCTACAGAATTCGCCGCAAGATCCTCGAAGGTGACGATATCAAGTATGAAGTTGATCGATTGCTACGCGAAGCAGTGCGTCAACTGACAGAAGTTCCCGCTAAAAACAACAAACGATTCACTGATGAATTCGAAGTGATCTTTCCAATTGGTGATGAGATGATCAAAGCCATTGGAGAAGAAAAGCGTGATAAACTACGTTTTGACAAAGCACTAGAATCTGCGCAAAAGTTTTATACAGATCGCGAAGCACTCATTACTCCAGAGGTCATGCGCCGTGTCGAACGACAAGTCTACATGGAAGTACTCGACCAGCTATGGATGCAGCATCTTGAGAATATGCAACACCTCCGTGAAGGAATCCATTGGCGCGGTGTGGGCCAACGCGACCCACTTGTCGAGTATCGTATTGAGTCTCAGAAACTGTTCGATGGCTTGCAATTGACGCTACGTGAAGAGGTTCTTAAGATACTCACCCATATTCGCCCTACCGATGTCACAGTGCAACTTGAAGAAGACTACGATACGGAACTTACAAAGCTCGCTGAGGACTCAGTTGAGCAAGGTGTGAATGAAATATCAAGTACGACGACCAGAGCAGGTGACGACGACTTTGATACTAGTGTTAAAAAAGAAAAGACAGCAAGCGAAGCGAACCATACTAAAAACATCGCACGCAAAAAGAAAAAAGCGCAGCGTCAGAATCGTAAGAAGAATCGCAAGTAATTTATGAAACATACAGTAGAAGAGGTCCGTCTTAAAAACGGAGCGCGCGGTCTACTTATTGATATACCGGGCGCAACAGTGATGAGTTTCGAGTTTCAAGATCGGAAGAGCACACGTCTGAACTCCAGTCACACAGTGATCTCGTAT